>JAFEES010000589.1 GCA_018240995.1 Pseudomonadota bacterium
GCGCCGAACAGCGCGGCCTGTGCCGTCTCGACCTGTCGCAACAAGCCAATGCCGCCCCAGCCGACAACCCGCCAGCCGACTGGCGCGCGGGCATCACGGCCGGCGACACGGCGCTGTACATCTTCACTTCGGGCACCACCGGCCTGCCCAAGGCGGCGTGCATCAGCCATGCGCGCTGGCTCATGGCCGGCGACGTGATGCAGATCAGCATGAGCATCACGCCCGAGGACGCCTTCTACTGCTTCCTGCCGCTGTACCACGGCGCGGCCTCCATGTCGGCCGGCTCCACGGCGCTGGCGGCCGGCGCGCGCCTGGTGGTGCGGCGCAAGTTCAGCCGGCGCGAGTTCTGGCGCGACGTGCGCCAGCACGGCGCCACCGTGGCCCAGTACGTGGGCGAGATCTGCCGCTTCCTGCTCAGCGCCCCGCCGCAGCCCGACGACAGGGATCATCCCCTGCGCAAGCTCACCGGCACGGGCATGGCGCCGGAGGTGTGGAACCAGTGGGTGGAGCGCTTTGGCGACCAGTTCCAGATCGTCGAGGGCTGGGGCTCCACCGAATCCAACACCAACACGCTGAACCTGGACAACTGGGTGGGCTCCTGCGGGCGCGTGCCCTTCTGGGAAAAGACCAACCTGCGCCTGGTGCGCTACGACGTCGAGAACGACACCCACCTGCGCGATGAAAACGGCTTCCTGCAGCTGTGCGCCGTGGACGAGCCCGGCGAGGCCATTGCCATGATCGTGCAGCATCCCGACGTGGTCGGCGGGCGCTTCGAGGGCTATACCTCGGCCGAGGCCACCGAGAAGAAGATCCTGCGCAATGTCTTCCAGCAGGGCGACGCCTGGTGGTCCTCGGGCGACCTGCTGCGCTGCGACGCCGACGGCTACTGCTGGTTCGTGGACCGCATAGGCGACACCTTCCGCTGGAAGAGCGAGAACGTCTCCACCACCGAGGTGGCCGACGTGCTGGGCGACTACCCGGGCCTGGACGCCGTCACCATCTACGGCGTGAAGGTGCCCGACCACGACGGCCGCGCCGGCATGGCGGCGCTGGTGCTGCAGGACGGCGCCAGCTTCGACCCCGGAGCCTTCTGGCAGTTGGCGCTGGCGCGCCTGCCGCGCTACGCCGCGCCGCTGTTCCTGCGCCTGTCGGCAAATGCCGACATGACCGGCAACTACAAGCTGCGCAAGGTGGATCTGCAGCGCGAGGGCTTCGACCCCGGCGTGGTGCGCGACCCCCTGTACGTGCGCGACGACGCCGCCAAGACCTATGTACCGCTGACGCCAGAGGCCGTGGCAAAGGCGCTCCGTGCTTGACGTCGCCGACGCCCGCAAGCCCGAGCGCCTGCGCGCCAGCGCCGCGCTGGACTACCCCTTCACGCCCCCGGCCACCGATGGCAGCGTGGTCGAGGTGGCGCCCGGCATCCTGTGGGCGCGCATGCCCATGCCCATGGCGCTGGACCACATCAACGTCTACCTGCTGCGCGACGGCGATGGCTGGACGGTGGTGGACACGGGCCTGAACACCGCCACCAGCCGCGAGCGCTGGGAGCACATTGCCGCCAACCACCTGCAGGGCCTGCCGATACGGCGCCTGGTCTGCACCCACGGCCATTACGACCACGCCGGCCTGGCCGCCTGGATCATGGAGCGCTTTGACGCCACGCTGTGCATGAGCTACGGCGAGTACTTCATGATCCGCGGCTTTGCCGGCCCGCCGTCCAACCCGCTACCGCCCACGCAGCAGGCCTTTTACCTGCGCGCCGGCATGCAGGACGCGCAGATAGCGCAGATGTTCGACGCCCTGCGCGGCGACCCCTTCATGCCGCCCGTGCCGCCCGCCTACCAGCGCCTGCGCGACGGCGATGTGCTGCGCATAGGCGCGCGCGACTGGCAGGTGGTGGTGGGCGAAGGCCATTCGCCCGAGCATGCCTGCCTGTACAACGCCAGCGACCGCATCCTGATCGCCGGCGACCAGCTGCTGCCGCGCATTACGTCCAACGTGCTGGTCACGCCCATAGAGCCCGAGGCGAATCCGCTGCAACTGTGGCTGGCCTCGCTAGACCGGCTGGCGCGCCTGGCCGATGGCACCCTGGTGCTGCCCTCGCACCAGAACGTGTTCCGCGGCCTGCATGCGCGCGTCGCAGAGCTGCACGCGCACCACCAGCAACAGTTCGACCTGCTGTGCGCGGTGCTCACGCGGCTGGGCCCGGCCACGGCCCTGGAGCTGATGCAGGTGCAATTTCCCAAGCGCCGCCACGCCATGGACGAGCTGATGGCCATGGGCGAGACCATTGCCCACCTGTCCTGGCTGCGCCACGCGGGCCGCATCCGCCGGGTGCTGGACGAGGACGGCCGCTACCGCTTCCTGCTCGCAGGCCTGAAGAACATTGGAGACACACAGTGAGTGACATCGATAGTTTCCGCGCCGAAGTCGCGGCCTGGCTGGAGGCCAACTGCCCCGCCAGCATGCGCCGGCCCATCGTGGCCGAGGAGATGGTCTGGGGCGGCTCGCGCCTGGCCTTCCAGACCGAGGATCAGCGCCTGTGGTTCGAGCGCTGCCGTGAGCGCGGCTGGTTCGCCCCCGGCTGGCCCAAGGAATATGGCGGCGGCGGCCTGACAGCCAAGCAGGCGCGCATCGTCGAAGAAGAAATGGCGCGCCTGTCTTGCCGCCAGCCGCAGTACAACCTGGGCGTGTGGATGCTGGGCCCGGTGCTGCTGGAAGTGGGCACCGATGCGCAAAAGCGCGAGCACCTGATCCCCATGATGCAGGGCAAGACGCGCTGGTGCCAGGGCTTTTCCGAGCCCAACGCGGGCTCGGATCTGGCCAGCCTGAAGACCTCGGCCAAACGCGTGCGGGATGGCGATGGCGAGGCCTACATCGTCAACGGCTCCAAGATCTGGACATCGTATGGCGACCAGTCCGACTGGATGTACGCCCTGGTGCGCACCGACGCCGGCGCGCGCAAGCAGCAGGGCATCAGCTTTGTGCTCATCGACATGCACGCGCCGGGCGTGAGCGTCAAGCCCATCGAACTCATCAGCGGCAAGTCGAGCTTTTGCGAGGTGTTCTTCGACAACGTGCGCGTGCCGCTGCGCCAGCTGGTGGGCCCCGAGGGCGAGGGCTGGGCGGTGGCCAAGAAGCTCTTGCAGCACGAGCGCGCGGCCATGTCCAAGTTTGCCGAGGGCGGCGCACCCTCGCACGACCCGCTGGCCACGGCGCGGCCCTATCTGTTCGACGCCGACGGCGAGCTTCTCTCGCCCGTCTGGCGCGACCGCCTGGCGCAGCTGATGATGGACGCCCAGGCCTTCGCCCTGACCCACCGCCGCGTGACCGAGCAGGCCATGGCGCGCCAGGACGTGAGCGGCCCGGCATCGATCATGAAGCTGGTGCAGACCGAGCAGGAGGTGGCCAAGTACGAGCTGCTGACGCAGGTCATGGGCCTGCGCGGCCTGAGCTGGGAGGGCGAGGATTTCAGCGACCTGGAGCACGACGTGTGCCGCCAGTGGCTGCTGACCAAGACCTACACCATAGGCGGCGGCACCAGCGAGGTGCAGCTGAACATCATCGCCAAGCGCGTGCTGGGCCTGCCGGCCTGAGGAACCCGTCATGAGTTTTCTGTTGAACGAGGATCAGACCCTGCTGCGCGAAAGCGTGCTGGTCTTTGTCTCCGAGCAGTCCCCGGTGAGCCGCCAGCGCGCCCTGCGCGACAGCCATGCCCCGCTGGGCTTTGCGCCCGAGCTGTGGCAGCAGGCGGTGGAGCTGGGCTGGCCCGCCACCGCCCTGCCCGAAGAGGCCGGTGGCCTGGCCATGGGCTACCCCGGCCTGGGGGCGATGTTCGAGCTGATGGGCCGGCACCTCGCCGCCCTGCCGCTGTTGTCGCACACGGTACTCGCCGGCGCGCTGCTGACGCGCCTGAGCGATGCCGCGCAGCAGGAGCAGTGGCAGCCGCTGCTGCTGCAGGGCGAAGAGCGCTTTGCGCTGGCGCTGGACGAATCGCAGCGCCACCAGCCGCAGGGTTTCAAGACCACCGCCGTGGCCAATGCCGGCGGCTGGGAGCTCAGCGGCGAGAAATACTTCGTCATCGACGGCGTGGGCGCGCGCTGGCTGATCGTGGCCGCGCAGGTCGAGGGCAAGAGCGCCCTGTTCATGGTGGACAGCCAGGCCATTGGCGTGCAAATTCATGCTCTCAACCTGGCAGATAGCCGCAACCATGCGCGCATACAGCTACAAAAAGTGCAGCTTCCCGCCTCGGCCCGCCTGCAGCTCACCGATACCCAGGCGGCGCTGGAACAGGCGCTGGACTGCGCGCGCATCTGCCTGGCCGCCGAAGGCCTGGGCATAGTGCGCGAGAGCTTCGAACGCACTGTGGCCTATCTCAAGGAGCGGGTGCAGTTCGACGTGGCCATAGGCTCGTTCCAGGCCCTGCAGCACCGCGTGGCACGCCTGTACACCGAGATCGAGCTGCTGGACAGCTGCGTGCGCGGCGCCCTGGCCGCCGTCGATGCGCAAAGCCCCGACCTGGCGCAGCTGGCCAGCCTGGCCAAGGCGCGCGCCAGCGACCTGTGCGAGAAGCTGCTGAACGAGGCCGTGCAACTGCATGGCGGCATAGGCGTGACCGACGAATTCGACCTGGGCCTGTTCTTGAAGCGCGCCCGCGTCATCCAGCAGACCCTGGGCGACGCCCTGTTCCACCGCGACCGCTACGCCCGCCTGAAAGGATTCTGAGCCCATGAGCACGCAAGACAACGCCCAAGAACTCGTGCAGCGCGCCCAAGCGGCACGCACCCAGTTGCTGGCCCCCGGCGCACCCTTTGAGCTGGAGATGGTGGAACACCTGGGCCAGCGGGTACCTGCCTACAAGAACGCCTTTCGCAGCCTGCCCGAGCTGATCAACGCCGGCCGCGCCCACGGTGAGCGCGAATTCATGGTCTATGGCGAAGACCGCTGGAGCTTCACGCGCTTCTTCGCCGCCGTGGACGCGCTGGCCGGCCGGCTGCAGCACGAGCACGGCCTGCAGCCCGGCGCGCGCGTGGCCATTGCGCTGCGCAATCGCCCCGAATGGGCCGTGGCCTTTGCCGCCGTGGCGCTGGTGGGCGCCGTGCCCGCGCCACTCAACAGCTTCGGCCTGGGCGAGGAGCTCGGCGCCAGCCTGCAGGATCTGCAGCCCGCCTGGCTGGTCTGCGACCAGGATCGCTTTGACCGCCTGGCGGGCCACCCCCTGCCCGAGGGCTGCCAGAGCACCGTGGTGGACGGCGCGGGTGGCAGCGTGGCCTGGCAGCAGCTGGTCGCGCCCCAGGGCCCGGCGCTGCAGCCACCGCGGCTGGCCGCGGCCGACCCGGCGCTGATCCTCTTCACCTCCGGCGCCTCCACCCAGGCCAAGGGCGTGCTGTCCAACCAGCGCGCCGTGTGCCAGGCCCTGCACAACATCGACTACATAGGCGCGATGGCCGGCCTGACCTCGCCGCAGGCGGTGCAAAAGCTCATGGCCGCCGCTCTCACGCCGACCACGCTCACGGTAGTGCCGCTGTTCCACGTCAGCGGCCTGCACGCGCAGCTGCTGGCCTCGCTGCGCCATGGGCGGCGCCTGGTGCTGATGCACCGCTGGGATCCGGCCCAGGCCATGGCACTGGTACAGCAGGAGAAGGTCACGCAATTCAACGGCGCGCCCTCCATGGTGCAGCAGTTGCTGAACCAGCCCGCCTTCCATGACCCCGAGGTCAGCGGCACGCTGATGGGCCTGGGCTTTGGCGGCGCCGGCCTGTCGCAGCGCCTGATCGAGGCCACGCTGGCCGCGCGCCCCAACTCGCTGTCGGGCATAGGCTTTGGCCTGACCGAGACGAATGGCGTGGGCGCCGGCGCCTCGGGCACGCTGTTCGCGCTGCGCCCCACGGCGGCGGGCATGGTCTCGCCGCTGATGGAGCTGCGCATTGCCGACGTCTTTGGCGACGCCCTGCCCGCGGGTCAGGACGGCGAAATCTGGCTGCGCGGCGTGAGCGTGATGGACGGCTACTGGAACCAGCCCAAGGCCACGCAGGCGGCGATGAACGACGGCTGGTTTCGCACCGGCGACGTGGGCCTGGTCGATGGCGACGGCTTCCTGCGCATCGTCGATCGCATCAAGGACGTGATCAACCGCAATGGCGAGAAGATCGCCGCGGCCGAGGTCGAGTCCTGCCTGATCCAGCACAGCGCGGTGGAAGAGGCGGTAGTCTTTGCCCAGCCCGACGAGGCCACCGGCGAGGCCGTGGTCGCCGTGGTGCACCTGCGCCCCGGCGCCAGCGCCAACCCCGAGGAGCTGCGCCAGCATGTGGCACGCCACCTGGCGGCCTACAAGGTGCCGCAGACGGTGCACCTGCGCGACGAATCGCTGCCGCGCAACCCAGCCGGCAAACTGCTCAAGAACACGCTGAAAAAAGAGTACCAGCCGCAGTGACCACCCCCGCCGCCACGCCCACGCCAACTCCCACGGATCGCCAGCGCAGCTACGCCCTGCTGCTGTTGACCCTGCTGTCCGCGCTGGCCTTCATGGATCGGCAGATCCTGGCCGTGCTGCTGCAGCCGGTGAAGGCCGAATTCGGGTTGACCGACCTGCAGATCGGGCTGATCACCGGCCTGGGCTTTTCTGTCACCTTCGTGCTGCTGGGCATTCCGCTGGGCCGGCTGGCCGACCGCGGCGAGCGCCGCGCGGTGCTCGTCTGGAGCCGCGGCCTGGGCGCGCTGCTGGGCGCCGCGGGGGCGGCGGCGCTGGGCTTTTGGACGCTGCTGGTATCGCGCGCGGGCAGCGCCATGAGCGACGCCGGCGGGGCGCCGGCCAGCGTCTCCATGCTCAGCGACCTGTTCCCGCCCGAGAAGCGCTCGCGCGTCATCAGCGTGCTGGGCACGGGCGCCAGCGTGGGCTCGCTGCTGGCCCTGGTACTGGGCTCCTGGCTGGCGCAGCGCTTTGGCTGGCGCGTGACCATGGCGCTGGTCGGCGGCAGCGCCCTGCTGTTCACCTTGCTGCTACGTTTTTCGGTGCCGGAGCCGGCACGCGCGCACCACGCCGGCGCCCAGGCCAAACGCAGCGGCGCGGTGCGCGACCTGTGGCACAACCCGGTCACGCGCTGGCTCATCCTGGGCTCGGCCTTCACGCTGCTTGCCGGCTACGGCTTTGGCGCCTGGAACAACGCCCTGCTGATGCGCCGCCACGCGCTGTCGCTGCAGGACGCGGGCTTCATCTCGGGCGCCGCGGCCCTGGCCTCCATCGCCGGCGCCCTGTGGTCTGGCCAGCTGACCGACCGGCTGTGCCGGCGCGACCAGCGCTGGCAGCTGGGCGTGCCCCTGCTGGGCGTGGCCCTGGCCCTGCCCTGCGGCCTGCTGTACCTGGCCATGCCCGCGGGCGCCGTGGCGGCGGCCACCGTGCTGCTCGTGGCCTACGCCTTTTTCGTCGTCTGGTGGGCCGCGCCCGTGTACGCGGCGCTGAGCTTCGTCGTGCCCCCGCACCGGCGCGCCACGGCGCATGCCAGCATCATGCTGGTGGGCTCGGTGGTGGGCAGCGGCCTGGGGCCCATCGTCACCGGCTGGCTCAGCGACCGCCTGGACACCGGCCTGCCCGGCGACGGCCTGCGCTTTGCGCTGATGGTCATGGTGGGCATGCTGCTGCCGGGCCTGCTGGCCTTCAGCCGCGCCTTGCACCGCTACCCCGCGGCGCGCCAGGCCATCACCGATCAGTACCTGAGTCCCGCCAGGCCATGAACGACGACGCCAGCTGGAAGATGATCTACCTGGCCCGGCGCAACCCGCGCCTGGCCGCCGAGGAATTTCCCCAGGCCTGGCGCGAGCATTCCGCCCTGGGCCGCAACTGCCGCAACGTGCAGCAGCGCGTGCAGGGCGTGACGCAATGCGTGCGCCTGCTGACCGGGCTGCCGCCAGACGCCAGCACCGCCTACGACGGCGTGAACCTGCTGCGGCTGCGCGACCGCGAGTCGGCCGATGCCATCTGGAGCGACCCCGAGACCCTGGCCACCATGCGCCCCGACGAGCCGCGCGTGTTCGACCGCTATGTGCGCGAATGCGCCCTGGTGGCGCGCGAGCAGGTGTTGCAGCAGGGCCCCACCGGCGACGCGGTGCTGCTGGCCTGCCTGAAGCGCCGCGCCGCCGTGGCCCCGGCCGACTTCGAGCGCGCACTGGCGCTGCCTGGCAGGCCCTGGGACGGGGTGCAGAAAACCGTGCTGAACCTGGTGCAGCCAGAGCGCCCCGCCGGCTACGACTGGGACGCCATCGTCGAATGCTGGTTCCCGGACGCGGCGCGCATGTCCCGCTCCATCGCAGGCCGGCGCCTGACGGATGCGCTACCGGTGCTCTACCGCACGGTGTGCGACTTCAGCGCCTCCGTGTTCCTGCCTACTCGGGTGAGCCACCGCAGGCCCTGAACGCCTGACCTTGGCACCGCCACGCAGATAAACCTATTGCTCCGGCCCAGTGAAGTTTTAACCGTTCGCCCTGAACGGTAGTTGATA
>JAFEES010000058.1 GCA_018240995.1 Pseudomonadota bacterium
AGGACTACCAGGGGTTTGTTGCCGAGTTGAAGAAAAGCCCCGGCAAGTATTCCTACGCCTCCTCGGGCACGGGCGGCATCCAGCACATGCTGATGGAGCTGTACAAGAGCCTTTCCGGCACCTTCATGACGCACATTCCCTACCGCGGCGCGGGCCCGGCCCTGAACGACGTGGTGGCGGGCCAGGTGAACATGACGCTGGACAACCTGCCGTCCTCGCTGCCCTTCATCAAGGACGGGCGCATGGTGCCCATCGTGGTGGCCGCGCCCCAGCGCCTGGCGGTGCTGCCCAATGTGCCCACCTTCAAGGAGGTCGGGCTGGAGCCCGTGAACCGCATGGCCTTCTACGGCATCATCGGCCCCAAGGGCATGCCCAAGGACATCGTGGACAAGATCAATGCCGGCGTGCGAAAGGCCCTGGAAGACCCGGCCGTGAAAAAACGCATCGAGGACACGGGCTCGCTCATCGTCGCCAACACGCCCGAGCAGTTCACCGAGCAGATCAAGGCCGAATACGCCGTGTACAAGGACGTGGTGCAAAAGCAGAAGCTGACGCTGGAATAGGCCACACTCGACGCTTCCAACACGCCGCCCGCTGCCTGCGGGCGTTTTTCCAGCATGCTGCCCGATAGCCAGACCGCCATAGACCTATTCATAGACGCCCTGTGGCTGGAGGACGGCCTGTCGCGCAACACCTTGGCTGCCTACCGGCGCGACCTGGAGCTGTACGCCGCCTGGCTGGCGCAGCAGCCGTCGCCGCTGGCGCTCGATGCCACGGCCGAGCACCACCTGCAGGGCTACTTTGCCGCGCGCCACGCGCAAACGCGCGCCACCACGGCCAACCGGCGCCTGGCGGTGCTGCGGCGCTACTTTCACTGGGCGCTGCGCGAGCGGCGCATCACCCAAGACCCCACGGTGCGCCTGCTGGCCGCGCGCCAGCCGCTGCGCGTACCCAAGACGCTGACCCAGGCGCAGGTCGAGGCGCTCTTGCACGCGCCCGACACGGCCACGCCACTGGGCCTGCGCGATCGCGCCATGCTGGAGCTTATGTATGCCAGCGGCCTGCGCGTGTCCGAGCTGGTCGGCCTGAAGACCTTCCACCTGGGCCTGGCCGAGGGGGTGTTGCGCACCATGGGCAAGGGGGGCAAGGAGCGCCTGGTGCCCTTTGGCGAAGAGGCGCGGCGCTGGCTGGAACGCTATCTGCTTGACGCGCGTGGCGCCATCCTGGGCGGGCAGCAGACGGATGACCTGTTCGTCACCCAGCGCGGCGCCGCCATGTCGCGCGTGATGTTCTGGATCATCGTGAAGAAATGCGCGCAGCTGGCCGGCATCACCGCGCCGCTGTCGCCGCACACGCTGCGCCATGCGTTTGCCACGCATCTGCTGAACCATGGCGCAGATTTGCGCGTGGTGCAGCTGCTGCTGGGCCACGCCGACATCTCCACCACCACCATCTACACCCATGTGGCGCGCGAGCGGCTCAAGCAGCTGCATGCGCAGCATCATCCGCGTGGTTAGCATGGCGGTTTTGTCCGAGGGATGCGCCTTACATGCCTGAAATTTCCAGACGCCTCGCTTTGATCGGCGCCGCCGCATGGGCCGTTGCCCCCAGCGGTGTTCGCGCGCAAACCGAATGGCCCAGCCGGCCCATACGCATCATCGTGGCCTACCCCGCGGGCGGGGTCAGCGACGTGGTGGCGCGGGCGCTGGGCGAGGCGCTGGCGCAGCAGCTGGGCCAGCCCGTGGTGGTGGAGAACCGCGCCGGCGCCGGCGGCAGCATAGGCCTGGATGCGGTCGCCAAGGCCGCGCCCGATGGCTATACGCTGGGCTTTAGCGCCATCAGCCCCCTGGTGCTGAGCCCGCACCTGGGCAAGCTGCCCTTCGACCCCGGGCGCGACCTCACGCCCGTGGCCAGCGTGATGTATTCGCCCGTGCTGCTGCTCGGCACGCAGGCCCTGAAGGCGCGCGACTTTCGCGGCCTGATCGCCGACGCCAGGGCGCACCCGGGGCAGCTGCGCTGGGCCACGGCGGGACTGGCCTCGCTGGGCCACATCATGCTGGAACACATCATGCAGGGCACGGGCGTGCAGATCACGCATATACCCTACAAGGGCGGCGGCCAGCAGCTCAATGACGCGCTCAGCGGCCAGTTCGAGGTGTTGTCCACGAATGCCGGCCCGGCGGTGATGCAGCATATCCAGGCCGGCAAGCTGCACCCGCTGGCCGTGGGCGCGCCGCGGCGCCTGCCTTCGCTGCCGCAGCTGCCCACCCTGGCCGAACTCAGGCTGCCGGCGGCCAATCTGACCTCGGTGTTCGGCATCTTTGCGCCGGGCGCCACGCCACCCAGCGTAGTGCAAAGCTTGAACGTGGAGGTCAACCGCGCGCTGGCAATGGCGCAAATCAAGGCGCGCCTGCAGGTTGCCGACAACGTACCCTTGGGCGGCACGCCGGCCGAGTTCAGGCGCCTGATCGAGGCCGAGTCCAGCAGCAACGCGCGCATCATCCGCGCGGCCCATATTTCGCTGAACTGACCCGTGTGATCAGGCCTCGCTGGTCAGGCTTTCGGCCCAGGCCAGGGCCTGCAGGTGGGCCCAGTTGACCTGGCGGTTGGACAGGTGCAGCGCGTCGGCGGTGCGGGCAAAGGCCTCGTCGTCGCCGCTTTCGCAGGCTTTGGTGAGCTCCAGGAACGGCGCGAACACGCCCTGGTTGTGCAGCAAGGCCTGCTGCACGGAGTCGGGCAGGGCCACGCTTTCGAGGGCGCGTTCCATGGGTATGCCCAGCATGCTGTCGAGCAGCGAGAACACGCCCACCACGAAGGCGTTGTCGCATTCCTCCTTGGGCAGCAGCTCGGCCGCCAGCAGTTCCATGAGGCGCCCGCGCACCACGGCGGTCTGGCCCACGGCCGGCGCCGTGCCGTCCTTGCGCGAGGTGGTGAGCAGCAGCGCCGCCCAGCGGAACAGCTTCTTCAGCCCCAGGATCATCACCGCGTGGCGGAACGAGGTGATCTCGCATGACAGGCCGAAGCCCGAGGAGTTGATGAAGCGCAGCAGGTTGAACGACAGCGTGGGGTCTTTCTTCAGCAGCTCCTCGATGTCGGCCGTGCTGGCCTGCTGGCGCACCAGGTTGATGAGCTGGATGATGGTTGCCTGCGCCGGCCTGATGGTCTGTGCCTTGACCATGGCCGGGCGCGCGAACCAATAGCCCTGGAACAGCTTCACCCCCAGGCTGGCCATGCGCTCGTGTTGCTCGGCCGTCTCCACCTTCTCGGCGATCAGCGTGGCCTGGCAATTGGCGCGCACATATTTCACCAGCGGCTCGATCAGCTCGGGCTTGATGACCTGCATGTCCAGCTTGATGAAGTTGGCCAGCGGCAGCCAGGCGGCGTAGGCGCGGCGCAGCATGTCCTGGCTGAAGGCCAGGCGAAAGCCGCGCGTGCGCAGCGCCTGCAGCGTGGGCAGCAGCTGCTCGATCTGCTCGGGCGTGGCATTGGGCGCCAGCGCGGGCACCTCCAGCACCACCTTCTCGGGGTGGATCAGCTCCAGGTGGCCGCCGGCCAGGCTCTCATGCGTGCAGTTGATGAAGACGATCTTCTTGCCGCTCAGCGCCTCAGAACCGGCGTAGGACAGGGCGTTGAACAGCAGCGCCGCATCGCTGGCGGCGGTATGGCTGTTGGCGGCGGTGCTGCGGTCGAAGAGCTCGTAGCCGAAAACGGCGCGTGTTTCATCCAGGATGGCCTGGCGCGCCAGGGCGACCTGGTTGTCGGCATCATTGGTGCCGGGCTGTAGTTCGGGTGCGGGGACTTCGGTGCTGGACATGGGCGTTGATGAATTCTGTGGGTTGATGCGGCAAAAAGTTTTCAGCCCTGGCCGATCTGGTCGGCCCAGGCCAGGGCCTGCAGGTGGGCCCAGTTGATCTGTTGGCTGGTCAGGGGCAGCGCCTGCGCGGCCTGGTCAAAGCCGTGGTCGTCACCGCTTTCGCAGGCCTCCACCAGGGCCAGCAGCTGGCCCATGACGTTGCTTCGCTGCAGCAGCGCGGCGCTCAGCTCATCGGGCAGGTTCAGCAGGCCCACGGCGGGTGCCAGCGGCATGCCCAGCATCTGGTCGAGCATGGAAAAGACGCCGATGACGAAGGCCTGGTCGGCCTCTTCGGGCGACAGGAATTCGCGTGCCAGCAGCTCCATGAGGCGGCCGCGCACCACCGCCGTCTGGCCCACGGTCGGCGGCGTGCCGCCATTGCGCGCCGCGGTAAGCAGCAGCGCCGCCCAGCGGAACAGCTTTTTCAGGCCCAGCAGCAGCACCGCCTGGCGCAGCGAGGTGACCTCGCCCGTCAGCCCCAGGCTGGCGGAGTTGATCAGGCGCATCAGGTTGAAGGCCAGGCCGGCATCCTTCTTCAGGACCTCCTCTATGGCCTCGGTGCTAGCCTGGTTGCGCAGCAGGTTCAGCAGTTGCACGATGCTGGCCTGCGATGGGCTGAGCAGCTTGGCCTGCACCAGGGTGGGGCGCGCAAACCAGTAGCCCTGGAACAGCGCCACGCCCAGTGCCACGACCGTGCCGTACTGTTGCGCGGTTTCTATTTTCTCGGCGATCAGCCGGGCCTGCGAGTGGCGGCCGGCGTACCTCACCAGCACCGCCAGCTGGTCGGGCGCCAGCAGGCTGACGTCGAGCTTGATGTAGTCCGCCAGCGGCAGCCAGGGCGCGTAGGCCGATTGCAGCACCTGGTGATTGAAGGCGAGGCGAAAGCCTCGCTCGCGCAGCGCCGCCAGTATCGGTAGCCGCGCCTTCACCTCCTCCATCGCCGCATGGCCCAGCGGCGGGATCTCCAGCACCACCTTGTCCGGGTTCACCAGCTCCAGGTGTCCGCCGCTCAGGCTTTCGTGCGTGCAGTTCACGAAGAGCAGCATCTTGCCGATCAGCTCCTCGGTGCCGGCATGCGACAGCGCCGTGAACACCAGCAACACATCGCTGGCCGCCGTGTGCTCGGCATGGGCGCGCGAGCGGTTGAACAGCTCATAGCCGACCACGCCGTGCTGCCCGTCCACGATGGCCTGGCGCGCAATCATGGCGCCCGTGGCGCTGCCCGGCGCGGGTGCGGCCGGGCCGGGCGAGGGGGGGGCGATGGGTGTGTTGGACATGTGACTAGGGGCTAGACCATCCTTCATTGTAGGTAATAAGCCTGTGTCAACGGTAGTAAGCCGTTCCTCAGCCGTGCTCCAGCCAAAGGATTTCCGCCTCGCTGAAACCGGCGGCGCGGCGTGCGGCGGTGTTCAGCGGGGGCTTGGGGCGCGGCGCCTCGTGGAGGCGCACCAGCTCGGCGTAATGCGCCAGCGCGTCCAGCCCCTGGCGTGCGCACAGCCAGCCGTACCAGTGGTTGCCTATGGCCACATGGCCCACTTCCTCGGCGAGGATGATGTCGAGGATGGCCACCGCCGCCAGCGCGTCGCTGGTGCCGACGCTGCGCAGCTTGTGCTGGATCAGCGGCGTGGCGTCCAGGCCGCGCGCCTCCAGCGTGCGCGGCACCAGGGCCATGCGCGCCACGATGTCGTGCTCCGTCTTCTCGCACATGCTCCACAGGCCCTGGTGCGCGGGAAAGTCGCCATAGTCGTGGCCCAGGTGTCGGCGCAGGTGGTCACGCAGCAGGCGAAAGTGCTTGGCCTCCTCGGCCGCCACGCGCAGCCAGTCCAGGTAGAAGGCCTCGGGCATGCCGGCAAAGCGCCAGATGGCATCCAGCGCCAGGTTGATGGCGTTGAACTCGATATGCGCAATGGCGTGGATCAGCACCGCGCGCCCCTCGGCCGTGGCGGGCGAGCGGCGTGCCACGGCCGTGTGGTGACGCAGCTCGGGGCGCGCCGGCCGGCCGGGCAGGGCCTGCGCTTCAGGCGCGCCGATGGGGGCTTGCGTTGCTATTGAAAACGAAGCTGCATGCGCTTGCATATCAAGCGCTGCACTTGATTTTTCCTCAGGATCGGTAAGGCACAAGACCTGCAGGGCGTGTTGGCGAAGCTCCATATCTACAATTGTAGGTTTCGAACAACGGAGGCACAGGGCCATGGCGATCTATGAACTGAACGGCGTCGCGCCGCAGCTGGCGGCATCGGCCTGGGTGGCCGACAGCGCCCAGGTGATGGGCGATGTGGTGCTGGGCGAGGACGCCAGCGTCTGGTTCGGTACCGTGGTGCGTGGCGACGCCGACCGCATCACCATTGGCGCCGGCACGAACGTGCAGGACGCCAGCGTGCTGCATGCCGACATCGGCGTGCCGCTGGTGCTAGGCCGCAACGTCACGGTGGGCCACCAGGTCATGCTGCACGGCTGCACCATTGGCGACGAGTCGCTCATTGGCATAGGCGCCGTGGTGCTCAACGGCGCAAAGATTGGCAAACACTGCCTGGTGGGCGCGGGCTCGCTGGTCACCGAGGGCAAGGAGTTTCCCGACGGCTCGATGATCCTGGGCAGCCCCGCCCGGGTGGTGCGCCAGCTCACGCCCGAGCAGATCGAGGGGCTGCGCACCAGTGCGCGGCACTATATGGAAAACGCGCGCCGCTACAAGGCGGGGCTGCGCAAACTGGATTGATGCGACTGGATGTCTGAACTGCACAAATTTTTGTTTGATGGTCTGCCGGTGCGCGGCTCTATCGTGCGCCTGACCGATGCCTGGACCGAGCTGCTGGCGCGCCGCGCCGGCAATACCGAAACCGGGCCTTACCCCCTGCCCGTGAGCGAGCTCTTGGGCGAGATGGCCGCCGCCGCCGTGCTGATGCAGTCCAACATCAAGTTCAACGGCGCGCTGGTGCTGCAGATCTTTGGCGACGGCCCGGTGAAGCTGGCCGTGGCCGAGGTGCAGTCCGACCTCAGCCTGCGCGCCACGGCCTCTGTGGCGGGCGAGCTGCCCGCGGGTGCCCGACTGCCGGATCTGGTGAACGTAGGCGGCAGCGGGCGCTGCGCCATCACGCTCGACCCCAAGGATCGCCTGCCCGGCCAGCAGCCCTACCAGGGCGTGGTGCCGCTCTATGGCGACCACAGGGAAAAGCTGACCAAGCTCAGCGACGTGCTGCAGCACTACATGCTGCAGTCCGAGCAGCTGGACACCACCCTGGTGCTGGCCGCCAACGACCAGGTGGCCGCGGGCCTGCTGATACAGCGCATGCCCCTCAAGGGCGAGGCCAACCTGGCCGGCGCCGCCGGGCCGGCCGACGAAGACCAGATCGGCCAGAGCGAGGACTACAACCGCATCGCCACGCTGGCCGCCAGCCTGACGCGCGAGGAGCTTTTGAGCCTGGACGTGGACACCATGCTGCACCGCCTGTTCTGGGAGGAAAAGCTGTTGCGCTTCGTGCCCCAGCAGGGCGCGGACGGCCCGCGCTTTGCCTGCTCGTGCAGCCGCACGCGCGTGGGCAACATGCTGCGCAGCCTGGGCGAGGCCGAGGTGCAGGGCATCGTGGACGAGCGCGGCGCCATCGACGTGGGCTGCGAATACTGCGGGCAGCAATACCATTTCGACGCCGTCGATGCCGTGCAGCTGTTCACGGCGCCGGGCCAGCAGCCGCCGGTTTCATCGTCCGTGCAATAGGGCCGCGCCGGCCCGGTTTGCGTCAGGCGCCGTCGGCTGCGGCGACAATAGACCCTTTCGCGCCTGTTCAAGGAATATCACCATGCAAAAAAGCATCATCGCGCTGGCCCTTGCCGGCCTGGCGGGCACGGCCGTTGCAGCCGACCTGCGCGTGGGGCTGAACCCCGCCTATGAGCCCTTTGAATCCAAGACCGCCACGGGCGAGATCGTCGGCTTTGACGTGGACATCGCCAACGCCCTGTGCGAGCAGATCAAGCGCAAATGCGTGTTCGTCGAGTCCGAGTGGGACAGCATCATCCCCGGCCTGCAGGCCAAGAAGTACGACGTCATCATCAGCTCCATGTCGATCACGCCCGAGCGTGCGCGGGTGGTTGACTTCACACAGCGCTACTACAAGACGCCCAGCGCCATCGTGGTAAAAAAGAGCACCAAGTACGACGGCCCGGCCTCGCTCAAGGGCATGAAGATCGGCGTGCTCAAGGGCAGCACGCAGGAGAAATGGGCCCTGGGCGAGCTCAAGCCCGCCGGCGTGAACGTGGTGCCCTACCAGTCGCAAAACCAAGTCTACCTGGATTTGAAGGCCGGCCGCCTGGACGGCACGGTGGCCGACAAGGTGGAGGTCAACGGCGGCTTTCTGCGCAAGCCCGAGGGCCAGGACTATGGCTACGTGGGCCACGACCAGTACGAACCCAAGTACTACGGCGACGGCATAGGCATTGCCGTGCGCAAGGGGCAGGGCGACCTGAAAAAGCAGCTCGACGAGGCCATAGTCACCATCCGCGGCAACGGCACCTACGACAAGATCGCCAAGAAGTACTTCGACTTCGACCCCTACGGCAAGTGATTGGGGCGTTGTGCGTTGGGCGTTTTGCGTTGAGCGATCACGCAAGACGCACAACGCTTGACGCTCAACCTCCCCATGAGTGATTACTACCTGGCCATACTGCACGGCTCGCTGCTCACCGTGGCGGTGTCGCTGGCGTCGCTGGCGGTGGCCACGCTGCTGGGCCTGGCGGGCGCGGCGGCCAAGCTGTCGGGCCAGCCCGTCCTGGCGGGTGCGGCCGCAGCCTACACCACGCTGGTGCGCGGCGTGCCCGAGCTGCTCATGATGCTGCTGGTGTTCTACGGCGGCGCCATCGGCCTGAACAACCTGCTGGAGGCCCTGGGCAACGCCGAGGGCGTGGATCTCGACCCGTTCGTCGCCGGCGTGCTCACCATTGGCTTCATCTACGGCGCCTACATGACCGAGACCTTCCGCGGCGCCATCCTGGCCATCCCGAAGGGCCAGATGGAGGCTGCCTGGGCCTTTGGCATGGGGCGCGGCCAGACCTTTGTGCGCATCACGCTGCCGCAGATGGTGCGCTATGCCCTGCCCAGCTTCACCAACAACTGGCTGGTGCTGATCAAGGCCACGGCCCTGGTGAGCCTGATCGGGCTGCACGACATGACCTACCTGGCCAAGCAGTCCAGCGCCGCGGTGCGCGAGCCCTTTGCCTTCTTCCTGTTCACCGCCGCCCTATACCTGATCTACACCTCGCTGTCGCTGTGGGCCTTGAAGCGCCTGAGCGAGCGCTACAGCCTGGGCGCCGACAAGGTGCAGCTGCTATGAACTGGGCCGTGATCTTCGAGCCCGACACGCTGGCGCTGTACGGCGAGGGGCTGCTCGTCACGCTGCAGCTCACGCTCTACAGCCTGGGGCTGGGCGCGCTGCTGGCGCTGGCCTGCGCGCTGGCGCTGATCAGCCCGCGCGCCTGGCTGCGCTGGCCGGCGCAGACCTTCACCTACTTCATGCGCGGCACGCCGCTGCTGATCCAGGTGTACCTGATCTACTACGGCGTGGCCCAGCTCGAATGGATACAGGCGCGCTGGGACAGCGTCTGGCCCTGGACGCAGTTCAAGGAGCCGTTCTTCTGCGCCCTGCTGTCGTTCAGCCTGAACACCGCTGCCTACACCGCCGAGACCCTGGCAGGCTCCATCCGCGAAACGGCCAAGGGCGAGGTGGAGGCCGCGCGCGCCATGGGCATGGGCCACTGGCTGCTGATGCGCCGCATCGTGCTGCCCAGCGCCATACGCCGCATGCTGCCGGCCTATGGCAACGAGGTGGTGATGATGCTGCACAGCTCCAGCCTGGCCAGCACCGTGCCGGCGCTCTTGGATCTGACGGGCGCCGCCAGCCGCGTCTACGCCGACTTCTTCCTGCCCTTCGAGGCCTACCTGTTCGCCGCCGCCATCTACCTGTGCATCACCTTTGCCCTGCTCGGCGGCTCAAAGCTGCTGGAGCGCCGCTTCCTGGGCTATCTGGCACCGCGCAAAAACTAACATGCACCGCAACTCCCCCGTCAAACTCCAGGTGGAAGACATCCACAAGCGCTACGGCGCCAACGAGGTGCTCAAGGGCGTGTCGCTGAGCGCCCACGCGGGCGACGTGATCAGCATCATCGGCAGCTCCGGCTCGGGCAAGAGCACGCTGCTGCGCTGCATCAACCTGCTGGAGCGTCCGCAGCGCGGCCGCATCCTGGTGGCCGGCGAGGAGCTGCACCTGCGCCCCGGGCGTGATGGGGCGCTGGAGGCGGCAGACCAAAGACAGCTGCAGCGCCTGCGCACGCGCCTGGCCATGGTGTTCCAGCATTTCAACCTGTGGGCCCACATGACGGTGCTGGCCAACATCACCGAGGTGCCCATGCATGTGCTGGGCCTGACGCGCGATGAGGCCGTGGCGCGTGCGCGCAAGTACCTGCGCCTGGTGGGGCTGGAGGGGCGCGAGGACGCCTACCCGAACCACATGAGCGGCGGCCAGCAACAGCGCGTGGCCATTGCCCGGGCGCTGGCCGTGGAGCCGGAGGTGATGCTGTTTGACGAACCCACCAGCGCGCTCGACCCCGAGCTGGTGGGCGAGGTGCTGCGCGTGATGCAGCTGCTGGCGCAGGAGGGGCGCACCATGCTCGTCGTCACGCACGAGATGGGCTTTGCGCGCGAGGTGTCGAACCACGTGATCTTCCTGCACCAGGGGCAGATCGAGGAGCAGGGCGACCCGCGCCAGGTCATGGCCAACCCGACCAGCGAGCGCCTGGCGCGCTTCCTGTCCGGAAGTCTGAAATAGCGTTTTGCGTTGAGCGTTGAGCGTTTGGCGTTTTTTCGCAAAACGCCCGACGCCACACGCTCAACCTCCCATCACCTTTGCGGCGGGCGCACCACCTGCACGTAGATCTCACCGGGCTTGACCATGCCCAGCTCGCTGCGCGCCTTTTCCTCCACCGTCTCCAGGCCGCTCTTGAGGTCGCTGACCTCGGCGGCCAGGTGTTCGTTGGTGGCGCGCGCC
Organism: Pseudomonadota bacterium; assembly: GCA_018240995.1. Classification (GTDB taxonomy): domain Bacteria; phylum Pseudomonadota; class Gammaproteobacteria; order Burkholderiales; family Burkholderiaceae_C; genus Alicycliphilus. The sequence goes on from JAFEES010000058.1 coordinate 10,885, forward strand.
AGGGCGTTGGCGGCCTGCTGCTTGGCGATTTGCTGGCGCAGCTCCTGCACATGCGCCACGCTGCCGCGCCCCGTCCACAGCTGCGTGTGTATGCCCACCAGCAGCAGCAGCAAAAACAGCGGGACGATGCGCGAGGCCATGGTGTGGTGCGCCAGCGGTGCCTGGGCGCTTAACGCAGGTTGTAGAACGCGCTGCGGCCGGGGTAGTGGGCGATGTCGCCCAAATCCTCTTCGATGCGCAGCAGCTGGTTGTACTTGGCCATGCGATCCGAGCGGCTCAGGCTACCGGTCTTGATCTGGCCGGCGTTCAGGCCGACGGCGATGTCGGCGATCGTGCTGTCCTCGGTCTCGCCCGAGCGGTGGCTGATGACGGCGGTGTAGCCGGCGCGCTTGGCCATCTCGATGGCGGCGAAGGTCTCGGTCAGGGTGCCGATCTGGTTGATCTTGATCAGGATCGAGTTGGCGATCTGCTTGTCGATGCCTTCCTTCAGGATCTTGGTGTTGGTGACGAACAGGTCGTCGCCCACCAGTTGCACGTTCTTGGCCAGGCGCTCGGTCAGGATCTTCCAGCCGTCCCAGTCGCCCTCGGCCATGCCGTCCTCGATGCTGATGATGGGGTATTTGTCCACCCAGGTGGCCAGCATGTCGGTCCACTGCTGGGCCGTCAGCTGCAGGCCGCCTTCGCCTTCGAGCACGTATTTGCCGTCCTTATAGAACTCGCTGGCGGCGCAATCGAGGCCCAGCACGATCTGCTCGCCCGCGGTGTAGCCGGCCTTGTCGATGGCTTCCAGGATCAGCTG
>JAFEES010000590.1 GCA_018240995.1 Pseudomonadota bacterium
CAAGTATGTGCCGCTGTCCGAAACCATCCGCGGCTTCAAGCTGATCGCCGCCGGCGAGTGTGACCACCTGCCCGAGCAGGCTTTCTACATGGTCGGCACCATCGACGAAGCCTTCGAGAAGGCCAAGAAGCTGGCGTGATGTGAGGTTGTGCGTTGAGCGTTAAGGGGTTAGGCGCAAAACCACCCTTTGGCACGCGCAACGCACAACGCACAACATACAACCGAAGGAGTTTCCATGAACACCATCCACGTCGATGTGGTCAGTGCCGAGGAGTCCATCTTCTCCGGCGAGGCGCGCTTTGTCGCCCTGCCCGGCGAGGCGGGCGAGCTGGGTATCTACGCGCGCCACACACCGCTGATCACCCGCATCAAGCCGGGTTCGGTGCGCATCGAGCTGCCCGATGGCCGCGAAGAGTTTGTTTTCGTGGCCGGTGGCATTCTGGAAGTGCAGCCCAACTGCGTGACCGTGCTGTCCGACACCGCCATCCGTGGCAGCGACCTGGACGACCAGAAGGCACAAGAAGCCAAGGCCGCCGCCGAGGAAGCGCTGAAGAACGCCAAGAGCGAGATCGACCTGGCACGCGCCCAGTCCGAGCTGGCCATCATGGCGGCGCAGATCGCGGCGCTGCGCAAATTCCGTCAAAAGCACTGACGCGCTAAAGCGACCGCCCATCCAGGGCGCGGCTTTACAAGCAAGAAGGGAACGCCTGGCGCGTTCCCTTTTTTGCTGTCACCGCCCATGACCGCGCACGACGATACTCAAAGGGCCACCACCGGATCGTCCGGCAGCTCGTTGCCATGCTCATCGCCAGATGGCTCTGCATCGCGCGGAAAGTACTGCACCAGCAGGGCCGACACCTCGGCCAATGCCTGGGTCAGGCCGTCCTCGTAGCACTCGGTGCGAAAGGCCTGGGTCATGTGCTGCACCGTGGCGTTCCAGGTGGCTGCCGGCACATGCCGCGTGAGTCCGCGGTCGGCCACGATTTCTATGGCGTGATCGGCCAGCAGCAGGTAGATCAGCACGCCGTTGTTGCTCTCCGTGTCCCACACGCGCAGCTTGCCGAACTGGGTGATGGCGCGCTCGCGGGCACCGGCGCCACGCCAGATGTAGGACAGCGGCAGGCCGCCCTCGACGCAGATGCGGATTTGGCCTGTGTGGCGTCGCTCGCTGGCGGCGATGCGCTGCGCGAGGCGCTGCAGCAGATCGGGCGGCAACCTCTGGTGCAGGCCGCCATCGGCCCATCGATGGTGTAGCAGGCGCGCCAGGCCGCGCCAAATCGAGGGTGGGTGCTGTGTCGCCATGCTTGTACCGTTGTTGCCCGCCTACCAGTCGCCCGAGGCGCCGCCACCACCAAAGTCACCGCCGCCTCCCGAACCGAAGCCGCCGCCGCCAAGGCCGCCCGCCGATCCGCCACCCCAGCCGCCACGGCCACCGCCCGTCCACCCGCCGCCATGGCCGACCAGGGGCACGCTGCGCCCGGCAAAGAGCCAAGTGTACAGCAAGGCCGCAAGCGCGGCGCCGGCGGCCAGCAGCAGGCTGGAGGTGACGACGAAGGCCAGTATGCCCGCGCCACCGCCCATCACCACCCCGCCCAGGCGTTGGCCCAGCACGCGCCGCAGCACCGGCCCGGCGACCATCACGCCGAAGAACAGGAAGATGGCCAGATCCGACCAGCCCAGGTCGCCCTGCGGCGTGCCGCGAACCGGGGGCGTGGTCTCTGGCAGCGGCAGGTTTTCGCCGGCGATGCGGGCGCCGATCTGCTGCACCGCGGCTGTCAGGCCGCCGGCAAAGTCGCCCTCGCGAAAGCGTGGCTTCATGGCGTCGTCGATGATGCGTGCGGCGGCAATATCGGGTATCGCGCCCTCCAGCGCCTTGGCGACTTCGATGCGCATGCGCCGGTCATCCTTGGCGACGAGTACCAGCACGCCATCGCCCACTTCCTTGCGGCCGATCTTCCAGGTATTGCCGACACGGTTGGCAAAGGCGGCGATGTCTTCGGGCGCGGTGCTGGGCACCATCAGCACCACCACCTGCGAGCCGTGTCGCTGCTCGATGGCAGCGAGCTGCGTCTCCAGTGCCTGCTGCTGGGCGGCACTGAGCGTGCCGGTCTCATCGATTACGCGCGCGCTTAGCGCCGGCACGGCGCGTAGCGGCTGGGCCGTGGCGTCGGGCATGCCGATAACTATCATTAAGATAGCTATCAGCGCTTGCATGACAAGCGCTATAGGCATATTAAATCCAAAAATCAGGGTTTGGCGGCCGGTGCCGGGCTGGAAAAATCAACCTTCGGGGGCAGGCTGATCTGGGCCTCGTTTTGCACCGTGAAGCTGGGCTTGGGCGCGTAGTGCATCACCATGGCCGTGAGATTGGTGGGAAAGCTGCGCGCGAGCACGTTGTATTCCTGCACCGTCTGAATGTAGCGATTACGCGCCACGGTGATGCGGTTTTCCGTGCCCTCCAGCGTCACGCGCAGGTCGCGGAAGGCCTGGTTGGCCTGCAGCTGCGGGTAGCGTTCGGCCACCACCATCAGGCGCGACAGGGCTCCCGACAGCTCACCCTGGGCCTGCTGGAACTTGTTGAAGGCCTCGGGGTTGTTCAGGGTTTCGGGCGTAACCTGGATGGAGGTGGCCTTGGCGCGTGCCTCGACCACCTTGGTCAGCGTTTCCTGCTCGAAATTGGCCTCGCCCTTCACGGTGGCGACGATGTTGGGTACCAGGTCGGCGCGGCGCTGGTACTGGTTCAGCACCTCGCTCCAGGCGGCCTTGGACTGCTCGTCCAGGCGCTGGAAGTCGTTGTAGCCACAACCGGTCAAAAGCAATGCGGCGGCGATGATGGCCAAGAGTCTTTGCATGATGTCAACGGGGTCGGTGATGGGGCGGTGGAGGCGCCAGGCGCTGTTGGCATTGTGCATGCTTTGGCACCGCTCGTGACAAGCGGCGCGCCGGTGCCGACAATAGTTGACCCGAATGCTTTCATTCCTTGCCTGATGACCCGACCCTCCTTGCGCGCCGTACTGGCCGGCAGTCCCGATGAGCTCGAAGCCGCGTTCTACGACGCCCTGCAACAGGGCGACCTGGAGCGCCTGATGGCCTGCTGGGCCGATGAGGACGAGATCGTCTGCGTGCACCCCGGCGGCACGCGCCTGCTGGGCCCGCTGGCCATTCGCGCTGCCTACGCGGCCATGCTGGAGCGTGGCGGCTTGCAGGTGCAGGCCACCCAGGTGCACCGCGTGCAGGCACTGGCCAGCAGCGTGCACAGCGTGTTGGAACTGGTGCGCGTGGCGCTGCCCGACGGAGCGCGCGAGGCCGTGGCGCAGGCCACCAACGTCTATCACAAGACCCCCAGGGGCTGGCGACTGGTGGCGCATCACGCCAGCGCCAGCGAGCTGCCCGAAGCCGGTCAGCGCCCATCATCGGCCCACATGCTGCATTGACGCCACAGCCATGGACGACATAGTGAAACAGGCCATCGCCACATGGCCCAACGTGCCCCACTGCTACGGCTGGCTGGGTCTGGACGCACGCGGCCACTGGTACCTGCGCGATGGCGCCACGCAGGCGTTGGGCGGCTTTGCCGTGGCGCGTGGCAGTCGCCTGCAGCATGCCAAGCTGATCGAGTTCATACACCGCAACTACGAGGCCGATGCACGTGGCTGCTGGTACTTTCAAAACGGACCGCAGCGCGTGTACGTGGAGCTGGAGGCCGCGCCCTGGATATGGCGCTTGCATGCCGACGGCAGCGTCTGGTCGCACAGCGGCCGGGCGGCGCAGGTGCGGGAGATGCTGGTGGATGAGGCGGGCCGGGTGTATCTGCACGCCGATATCGGCCTGGGCCTGGTGCACACACTGGATGTGGGCCTGGCCGCCGAAGCCGTGGAGCAGGGCCGCTGGTCGCCCCGCACGCTGGCGGCGGCCAGCCTTGAGCGGGAATTCGGGTTCTTGCGCAGCCCGCTGGCGCTCGGGTAGGCGTAGCACCAAGCCCCCCGGTGGCGGCCATGAAAAAAGCCGATCAGCGATCGGCTTTTTTTCGGGGGGGCGCGACGCCTACTTGGCGGCGTTCACCAGGTATTCCACGGCGGCCTTGAAGTCTGCATCCGAGGCGCTGGAGCCGCCCTTGGGCGGCATGGCGCCCTTGCCATTGGTGGCAATCTTCAGCACCTCGTCAAAGCCGGCGGCCAGGCGCGGAGCCCAGGCGGCCTTGTCGCCGAACTTGGGTGCGCCGGCGACGCCGGAGCCATGGCAGGCGACGCAGGTCGATTCATACAGCTTCTTGCCCGCCGCCTGGTCGGCGCCGCCAGAGGGCGCCGCTGCGGCTGCGGGTGCGGGTTGCGCGGCAGCGGCGGGCGCAGTGGGTGCAGCGGGTGCGGCAGCTGCTGCACCGGCGCCAGCCGGTGCGCCCGGCTCGGCAAACTTGGCGCCGGCGGCATTCGCCATGTAGGCCACGCCGCGGGCGATCTCGGTGTCGTTGAAATCACCGCCGCCCTGCGGGGACATGGCGCCCTTGCCCTTGAGCGCGGACTGCACCAGGGCCTCGAAGCCGGTCTTGATGCGCGGGGCCCAGGCGGCGGCGTCACCAAACTTGGGAGCGCCGGCGGCGCCGGTGGCGTGGCAGGCGGCGCATTGACCCTTGAACACTTCCTCGCCGGAGCGCAAGGGGCGGTTGGCGTCGCGCACCTCCACGTTGCCGACCTTCTGGATGCGCTGGGCGATCGCCATCTCGGGGTTGTCCACGCCGGCGTTGGGCTTGTTGCCCGAGGTCACGAACACCACCAGGCCGATGATGATGAAGATCGGCACCACGAAGGCCGTCACGGTGGAGGCCAGGAACTGCTTGGGGTTTTTGATGGCGCCGGTATGCGCCTCGTCGTGGTTGTCGCTCATGGAATCCTCGGAGGGTGTTTTTGTACTGGCTGCGGAAAGAAAGCAGGCGCCGATTATAGGAGTCGCCTTCGCTGTGCGCCGGCTGCACAAAAACGCCCGTGGACCCCGTCAAGAGCGTGCTGGCGCGTCCTTGTCTGAAACGCCCCCGCCCAGCACCTTGTACAGCGTGACCTGGTTTTGCAGCTGTTGCAGCCGCGTCAGCACCAGCGCTTGCTCCGTGGCGAATAGCGAGCGTTGGGCGTCCAGCAGATCCAGGTAGCTGGCCACGCCGTTGCGATAGCGCAGGTCGGACAGCTGCAGCCGCTTGCTGTCGGCCTGCGTCTGGGCGCGTTGGGCGTCGACCTGCGCCTGCAGCGTGGCCTGGCCGGCGAGCGCATCCGAGACTTCGCGGAAGGCCGTCTGGATGGACTTTTCGTATTGCGCGACGGCAATCTGGCGCCCCGCCTGCGCTGCCTCCAGCCCGGCCTGGTTGCGCCCGGCGTCGAAGATCGGCAGCGCCAGCTGTGGCGCCAGCGAGAAGGCCCAGGTGCCGCTCTTGAACAGCCCGGACAGCTCGTTGCTCACGCTGCCGATCTGGGCCGTGAGCGCGATGCGCGGGAAGAAGGCCGCGCGTGCCGCGCCGATGTTGGCATTGGCGCCGACCAGCAGCTGCTCGGCCTGGCGGATGTCGGGGCGGCGCGCCAGCAAGTCCGAGGGCAGGCCCGCCGGCAGGGCCTGCATGGGCGCCGCATCGGCCAGGCGCGATGAGGGCAGGCTGGCGCGTATGTCCTCGGGCAGCGGCTGGCCCAGCAGCAGGGCCAGGGCGTTTTCGTCAAGCAGGCGCTGGCGCTGCTGCTGGGCGTAGGTGGCGCGGGCCGCCTGGGCCAGGCTCTCGGCCTGGTGGTTGTCCAGCTCCGAGCTCACGCCATGCTCCAGGCGCAGGCGCGTGAGCTTCACGGACTCTTCGCGCGTCTGCAGCGTGCGGCGGGAAATGTCCAGCAGCTCCTCGTCGGCCATCAGCGTCAGCCAACCCGAGGCCACGGCCGACACCAAACTGATCTGCGCCGACTTGCGTGCCTCGTCGGTGGCCAGGTACTGGGCCAGGGCCTGCTCCTTGAGGGCGGCAAGGCGGCCGAAGAAGTCCATCTCCCACGCCGAGATGCCCACACCGGCCTGGAACTGGTTGCCATATCGCCCGTTGACGATGCTGGGCTGGCGCGTGCCGCTGGCGATGGCGTTCAGCGTGGGGTACTGGTTCGCGCGCTGGATCTGGAACTGGGCGCGCGCCTGCTCCACGTTCAGCATGGCCACGCGCAGGTCGCGGTTGTTGGCCAGCGCCGTGCCTATCAGCTGCTGTAGCCGTGGATCGGTGAAGTAGTCGCGCCAGTCGATGTCGGCGGCTGCCGTGGCCGTGGCCGTGGCCGCGGCCGCGGCGTCGGCCAGGGGATAGGCCTGGGGGACGGGCGCGGCCGGGCGCTCATAGCGCGGGATGAAGCTGCAGCCGCTCAGCAGGGCCGCGAGCACCAGGGGCGAGAGGGCACGCGCGGGGCGCGTGCGGGGCAGGTTGTGCTTGTGCATTGGTTGTCCTCCGGCGATTCGGGTCAGGCCGCACCGTCGCTGTGGTGCTGCATGGCGTGCCTGGCGTCATGCTCGTGCTGGCGCTGGCTGCCCTTGAAGAAGCTGCGCACCACCACGAAGAACAGCGGCACGAAGATCACGGCCAGAACGGTGCCGGTGATCATGCCGCCGATTACGCCGGTGCCAATGGCGCGCTGGCTGGCGGAGCTGGCGCCGGTGGCCAGGAACAGCGGCAGCACGCCCAGGGTGAAGGCCAGCGAGGTCATGATGATGGGGCGGAAACGCAGGTGCGCCGCCTCCAGCGCCGCCTCGATGGCGCTCTTGCCCGAGGCCTGCAGATCCTTGGCGAACTCGATGATCAGGATGGCATTCTTCGCCGACAGGCCAATGATGGTCACCAGGCCGATCTGGAAATACACATCGTTGGCCATGCTGCGCAAGAGCGTGGCCGACACCACGCCCAGCACCCCCAGGGGCACCACCAGCATCACCGAAAACGGGATCGACCAGCTCTCGTACAGCGCCGCCAGGCACAGAAACACGGCCAGCAGCGAGAAGGCATAGAGCGTCATGGCCTGGCCGCCGGCGAGCTTTTCCTCGCGCGACTGGCCGGTCCATTCGTAGCCGAAGCCTTCGGGCAGCTGCGCCGACAGGCGCTCCATCTCCAGCATGGCGTCGCCGGTGGTGAAGCCGGGGGCCGCGCCGCCGGCGATCTTCATCGCCGGGTAGCCGTTGTAGCGCAGCGACTGCACGGTGCCGGTGACCCAGCGCGTGGTGGCGAAGGTGTTCAGCGGCACCACCTGGCCCTGGTTGTTCAGCACCGGCAGATCGAGCACCGATTCAGGCTGCATGCGGGCGCGTGCATCGCCCTGCACCATCACGCGCTGCAGGCGGCCCTGGGGGGGGAAATCGTTCACGTAGGCCGAGCCCAGCGCCGTGCCCAGCGCGCTGCTGATGCTGTCGAAGGACACGCCCAGCGCCGCCGCCTTGTCGCGGTCGATGTCGATCTGCATCTGCGGCGCATCCTCCATGCCGTCGGGGCGCACGCCGGTCAGCACCTTGCTTTGTGCCGCCATACCCAGCAGCTGGTTGCGTGCGGCCAGCAGGGCGTCATGACCCTTGGAGCCGCGATCTTGCAGGCGGAAGGTGAAGCCGGTGGCATTGCCGAGCTCGGCAATCGGTGGCGGACTCATGGCGAAGATGAAGGCATCGCGCAGGCCGTACAGCGCACCCGTGGCGCGGCCGGCCACGGCCTCGGCGGAATGCGCCGCGCCGGGGCGTTCGCTCCAGTTTTTCAGCGTGACGAAGGCAATGCCGGTGTTCTGACCCTGGCCCGCGAAGGAAAAGCCGGCCACCGAAACGATGTCGGCCACCTCGGGCTGGGCCAGCATGAACTCCTCGACCTTGTTCAGCACGGTGCGGGTGCGCTCCTGCGTGGCGCCGGCGGGCAGCTGCACGTTGGCGATCAGGAAGCCCTGATCCTCGTTGGGCAGGAAGGAGGTCGGCAGGCGCAGATAGACCACGCTGACCGCGCCAATCAGGGCCGCATAGATAATCATCATGCGCCCGCTGCGGCGCGCCAGGCGTGCCAGCGTGGACTCATAGCGCTGCGTGGTGCTCTTGAAGGAGCGGTTGAACCAGCCGAAGAAGCCCTTTTTCTCGTGGTGATCCTCGGGCACCTTCTTTAGCAGGGTGGCGCACAGCGCGGGCGTGAGCGACAGCGCCATGAAGGCCGAGAAGGCAATCGAGGTGCCCATGGTCACGGCGAACTGGCGATAGATGTTGCCCGTGGACCCGGCGAAGAACGCCAGCGGCACGAACACCGAGACCAGCACCACGGTGACGCCGATGATGGCGCCCGAGATCTGGCCCATGGCCTTGCGCGTGGCCTGCAGCGGCGCCAGGCCTTCCTCGCTCATGATGCGCTCGACGTTCTCCACCACCACGATGGCATCGTCCACCACGATGCCGATCACCAGCACCATGCCGAACATGGTCAGCACGTTGATGGAAAAGCCCAGCGCCAGCAGCGTGGCGAAGGTGCCCAGCAATGCCACCGGCACCACGATGGTCGGAATGACGGTGTAGCGGAAGTTCTGCAGGAACAGAAACATCACCACGAACACCAGGGCCACGGCCTCCAGCAGCGTGTGCACCACCTTCTCGATGGACACCGAGATGAAGGTCGAGGTGTCGAAGGGAATGGAGTACTTGACCCCTTGCGGAAAGAATTGCTGCAGCTGCGTCAGCTTGGTTCTTACCGCACGCGCCGTGGCCAGCGCATTGGCCGACGGGGTCAGCTGCACGCCCATGCCCACGGCGGGGGACCCGTTGAGCTGGGCGCTGGTGCTGTAGGACTGTGCGCCCAGTTCGATGCGCGCCACATCGCGCAGGCGCACGCTGGAGCCGTCGGTATTGGCGCGCAGCACGATGTTGCCGAACTGCGCGGCCATGTTCAGCTGCCCCGTCACGACGATGGTGGCCGTGGTCGTCTGTCCGCTGACATTGGGCAGGTCGCCCAGATTGCCGGCGGACACCTGCAGGTTTTGCGCACGGATGGCGGCGTTCACCTGATCCAGCGACAGGTTGAAGCCCTTGAGCCTGGCGGGATCGACCCACACGCGCATGGCACGCTCGGAGCCAAACTGCGTCACCGTGCCCACACCGGGCAGGCGCTGCAGCTCAGGCACCACGTTGCGCGCGGCGTAGTCGTTGAGCTCGTCGATGCTGATGTTGGGGTTCTCGGACGTGAGAATAGAAAACAGCAGGAAGTTGGAGCGCGACTTCTCCACGCGCACCCCCTGCTGCGTGACTGCCGCCGGCAGGCGCGGCGTGGCGCGCGAGAGGCGGTTTTGCACGTCCACCTGGGCCAGGTCGGCGTTGGTGCCAGGCTCGAAGCTCAGCGTCAGTGAGCCAGTGCCGTTGGCCTGGCTGGTGGTCTCGATATACGCCAGGTTCGTGGCGCCGTTCATCTCGCGCTCAATCACCGAGAGCACCGAGTCCTCCAGCGTCTGCGCCGTGGCGCCGGGGTAGGCCACCGACACCAAAATCGTGGGCGGCGCCACCGGCGGGTATTGGGCGATGGGCAGCTTGGTGATGGACACCGCACCGGCCACCATGATGAAGATTGCAATCACCCATGCAAAGATGGGTCGGTCAATGAAAAACTTGGCCATGTGCCTTGCTCCCCGCGCTTAGGACTTGGCCGCCGGCGCTGCGCCCGGGTTGGCTTTGGTGGGCGCGCCAGGGGGCGTCCATGGCACGGGCTTGACCACCATGGGCTCGCCCGGCTTCACGCGCGGCAGCTTCTGGAAGCCATCCACCATCACCTGCTCCCCGGCCTTCAGGCCGTCGAGCACGATCCAGTTCGAGCCCTGGCTCGGCCCTAGCTTGACGGGCCTGGGGCTGACCTGGCCGCCTTCGCCGACGACCATCACCGTGTCGGCCTTGCCCGAACGCGTCACCGCCTGCTGCGGCAGCGCTATGCCGTTGTCCACCTGTGCCTGCTCCAGGCGCACGCGCACGTACAGGCCGGGCAGTAGGCTGCGCTCGCGGTTGGGAATCTCGGCGCGCAGCGTCACCTGGCCGCTGGTGGCGTCCACGGTGAGGTCGGTGAACAGCAGCCTGCCCATCTGCGGATACACGCTGCCGTCCTCCAGCACCACACGCACCTGCGCCGCGGCGCTGCCGGCCTGCTTGTACTTGCCGCTGGCAAGCTGGGCGCGCAGCTTGAGCGCGTCGGCGGCCGACTGCGTGAAGTTGATGTACAGCGGGTCGATCTGCTGGATCACGGCGAGTTGGGTCGGCGTGCCCTGGCCCACCAGCGCGCCTTCTGTTACCAGGGCGCGGCCAATGCGGCCGGAAATAGGTGCCGTAACCGTGGCGTAGCCCAGGTTGATGCGGGCGGTGGTTGCGGCGGCCTTGGCGGCTGCCACGTTGGCCTCGGCGGTTTTTTGCGCCGCCACGGCGTTGTCGTAATCCTGCTTGCTGATGGCATTCACGGCCACCAGGGGGCGGTAGCGCTCGGCCAGCGCGCGGCTTTGCGCCAGGCTGGCCTGCGCCTGGGCCACGCTGGCCTCGGCCTGGGCCAGGCTGGCCTGGTAGGGGGCGCTATCGATCAAGAACAGCTTCTGGCCGGCCTTCACGTCGCTGCCCTCGGCGAAGACCCGCTTTTGCAGGATGCCTGCGGCGCGTGCGCGTACCTCGGCGATGCGCGAGGCCTCCAGCCGGCCGGGCAGCTCCGTCACCAGGCCGATCTCACCGGGCTGCACCGTGACCACCCCCACCTCGGGCACGCCCGGTTTGCCGCCCGCGCCCGGGGGCGATCCCTCTGGCTTGCCGCAGGCGGTCAAGATCAGCGCGGCGGCCAGGGTTAGCGCAGCGGTCGTGATGCTGCGCGGCTGCGGGCGGGTGGGGGAAGGGTTCCGTTGTTGCTTTTGGCGTGACATGAGAGTCCTTTGACTGGCGGAATGTGGCGGCACCGCGCACGGCGGCACGATGCTGGCATGGCTGTGCGGCCATGACATGAAGTGGGGGCATTATACATACATTCGTGAATGTATAATGCTGCCAACGATTTGATCAGGAGACAGCGACATGGCCCGCCGCACCAAGGAAGACGCAGACGCCACCCGCCAGGCGCTGCTGGATGCCGCCGAGCAGGTGTTTTACGACAAGGGTGTGGCGCGCGCCTCGCTCGCCGAGATCGCGCTGGCGGCGGGGGCGACGCGTGGTGCGATCTACTGGCACTTCAAGGACAAGGTGGATTTGTTCAATGCCATGGTCGATCGCATCCGGCTGCCCCTGGAGGCGGTGCGCAGCGCCGATACCCTGACCGCCGTCGATGATCCGCTGCTGCGCGTGCGCAGCGTGGTGCAGCACCTGCTGGCCGTCATCGTCAACGACGCCCATACGCGACGCGTGTTTGAAATCGCCATGTACCGCGTGGAATACGTGAGCGAGCTCAGCGACCTGCGTGAACGTCACCTGGCGGCCCTGGCGCGCTTTCGCGGCCAGCTGGCACAGGATCTGGAGCTGGCGGCGCGGCAGTCCGCCCTGGCCCTAGCCATGCCGCTGCCCGATGCGGCACTGGGGCTGCAGGCATTGTTCGATGGCCTGCTGCAGGCCTGGATTCTGGGCGGTGCAGGGTTTGACCTGTGCGCGATCGGCGCCGCTGCGGTAGATGCCTATTTGCGCGGCCTGGGGTTCGAGGTCTAGCCGCGTGCGATAATTCAACGCTTCGCAGTGTGCGCCCCAAGCGGCTGTAGCTCAGTGGATAGAGTATTGGCCTCCGAAGCCAAGGGTCGTGGGTTCGATCCCCGCCAGCCGCGCCAACTGCAACTGGAGTCACGGTGATTGCGAGTTATGTTGCAATTTTTGGCTTGAGGTGCAAAAAGCTGCTATACTTGCGAATTCCTCGGAGGGGTGCCCGAGTGGCTAAAGGGGGCAGACTGTAAATCTGTTGGCTTACGCCTACACTGGTTCGAATCCAGTCCCCTCCACCAAAATTGTGAGTTGAAGGCGTTGGACCGCGATTGCGCAAGCCTCGGTCTTGCGGGAGTAGTTCAATGGTAGAACCCTAGCCTTCCAAGCTAATGACGCGGGTTCGATTCCCGTCTCCCGCTCCACGATTTTGGTTCAGGTTTTTAAGGCTTAGGCCTTGTGTTTGCCCTTGTGGCTCAGTGGTAGAGCACTCCCTTGGTAAGGG
>JAFEES010000591.1 GCA_018240995.1 Pseudomonadota bacterium
GATCCGCATCACTCAGGTATTGCAGGCTGCGAAACACCACCTCCGCCATCGGCCCCGACACGCCGGCCTGTGGCGCCACTCCGGTCTTGAGCAGCGCCACCACATCCGCAATCGGCCAGGTAGCCACGCCCGCCTCGCGCTCGGAGTTCAGCGCCGGGGCATACCAGTTCTGCACAGGTATCAAGCCGCCGTGGAACGGCGCATCGGCGCGCAGCGCTCCCAGGGCATTGCGTGGCGTGTGGCAGGCTGCGCAATGGCCCAGGCCCTGCACCAGGTAGGCGCCGCGATTCCACTCGGCCGGCTGTGTGTCCTGTGGCGCAAACGTGGCGGGGCGGAAAAACAGGGCACGCCAAACGCCCAGCGCCCACTGCGTGTTGAACGGAAAGCCGAGCGCATGCGGCCGGTTTTGCTGCCGCACCGCCGGCAGGCTGCGCAGATAGGCATAGATGGCGTCCGAATCGGCTCGCGTGATGCGGGTGTAGCTGGCGTAGGGAAACGCCGGATAGAGCAGGCGCCCGTCGCGCGCGCGGCCGTTGTGCATGGCGCGCCAGAACTGCGCGGCAGACCATTGGCCTAGGCCGGTGGCGTCATCGGGCGTGAGGTTGGACGCATAGACCGCGCCGAACGGCGTTTCGATGGCACGCCCGCCGGCAAACGCCGGGCCGCCCTGCCGCGTGTGGCAGGACATGCAATTGCCCGCACGTGCCAGATATTCGCCCTGGGCCACCAAGGCCGGCGTCACCGGCATGGTGGCCTCGTGATCTGGCAGCGGGGCTTCATCGAGCCGGTTCAGCGCCATCAGCAGGGCCACCGCCACCACCGCCAGCAGGGTCAGTCCCATCAGCCAGGCGGCCAGGCGGCGGCGCGCGCTCACCGTACGGCTCCCGCCACTGCGGGCGCTGGGACGCTGCCACAAGGCATGGGCAGGTCGGCCGTGAAGGCCCGGGCGGGCCTGCCCTGCCCCGGCACTGCCTGGGCCGCCAGCCAGGTGGCCACGGCATGCACATCACCGGCTGACAACTGGCGCGCGACGCGCTCCATGCAGTCAGGCACGCGGGCGTGTCGCTGCCCCGTCTGCCAGGCGCCCAGCTGGCTGCTGACATAGTCGCGCGACAGGCCGAGCAGGCCCGGAACAAAAGGCGCCACGCCGGTCATGGCATCGCCATGGCATTGCACGCAGGCCGGAATGTCCCGGCGCGCGTCGCCTTCGCGCACCAGCTGCTGACCGCGCTGCAGCAATGCCAGAGCCGCGGGTGCGGCTGCCGGCGCGGCGTAAGGTAGGTCCAGTGCAGCGAAATACCCGGCCATCTCGCGCAGGTAGTCGTCCGTCAAATGCTCCAGCAGGTAGGACATCTGCGGATAGCTGCGCCGCCCGTCGCGAAAGTTGAGCAACTGCTGGTACAAATAGCCTGCGGGTTTGCCGGCAATGCGCGGAAAGTAGCCACTGGGCGTGGCCCGGCCCTCCTTGCCATGGCAGGCGGTGCAGGCCAGCACCCGCGCGCGCAGGTCATCGCCCGCTGCCGCCGCCTGCGCCACGGCCGCCAGTAGGCTCAGGCACAGGCTCAAGGCCAGGCGCAGCCGGGCGTGCATAGGCGCTCAGCCACGCCCGGCAAAGGGCATCTTGGTGGCCATCACGGTGTGGAACATGACGTTTGCCGCGAGTGGCAGGTTGGCCATGTAGAGCACGCTCTGGCCGACAATGGCCACGTCCATCAGCGGCTCGGCCGCCACCTGTCCATTGGCCTGCTGCACGCCTTGCGTCATACGCTGGGCCAGCTCGGTCTCGGCGTTGCCCACGTCGATCTGCCCCACGGCGATGTCGTACTTGCGGCCATCGAGCGACGCCGTCTTGGTCATGCCCATCACCGCATGCTTGGTGGCGGTATAGGCAATGGAATTGGGGCGCGGCGTGTGCGCCGAGATGGAGCCGTTGTTGATGATGCGCCCGCCGCGCGGTGCCTGCGACTTCATGACCCTGAAGGCGTTCTGTATGCAATAGAACATGCCATTCAGGTTGATGTCCACCACGTCTTTCCACTGCTGCACCGACAGCTCTTCCAGCGGTATGGCGGGAGCGCCCACGCCGGCGTTGTTGAACAGCAGATCCACGCGGCCGAACTGCTGCAGCGTGCGGTCGAACAGCCGGCGCACGGCCTCGGGGTCGGCCACGTCGGTGGGCAGGGCCAGGGCGCGCCCACCAGCGCCCGATTCCTGGGCCACGGCGAGCAGCGGTTCGGCGCGCCGCCCGGCCAGGGCCACGCTCCAGCCGTCCCGCAGCAAGGCCAGTGCGGCGGCCTTGCCTATGCCCGTGCCGGCACCCGTGACGATGGCGATTCTTGCAGTCTGCGTCATGTCTCAATCTCCGATTGCCGCGGTTCAGGCGCGCGGCTTGCGCCCTTTTCCACCCGCTTTTCCGTCGTTCTTGGTACCACCGTTGCCGGCGCCGCCATGCTTCTTGCCGCCACCGGCGTGGCCGTGATCCTTATCCTTGTGGCCATGCTTTCCATGGCCCTTGGCAAAGCCGTGCGACTGCGGCCTATCCCGGTTGCGCGCCTCCTGCTCGGGCGGGCGCTTGCCACCGTCGCGCGCCTTGGCCGCTTTGCCCGGCATCATCTCGCCCGTCTCGTCCACCAGGCGAAAGTCGATCTTGCGGCCGTCCAGATCCACGCGGCTGACCTGCACGCGCACGCGCGCGCCTATCGTGTAGCGGATGCCGGTGCGCTCGCCGCGCAGCTCCTGGCGCGCCTCGTCGAACTTGAAGTACTCGCCGCCCAGCTCGGTGATGTGCACCAGGCCCTCGACATACAGCGCATCCAACGTCACGAAGATGCCGAAGCTGGTCACGGCGCTGACCACGCCGCTGTACTCCTCGCCCAGGTGCTCGCGCATGTACTGGCACTTGAGCCAGGCCTCCACGTCGCGGCTGGCCTCGTCGGCGCGGCGCTCGTTGGCGCTGCAGTGCAGGCCGGCGGCCTCCCAGGCTTGCGTTTCACGCACGCTGATGGCGCCCTTGCCCGGCCTGATGGCCGGCTCGGCCACCTTGGATGCCAGGCGCTTGGCGAGCTTGAACTGCGCCTCGCCCGGCGTGGGCAGGGCTGGCAGCGTGTACTTGGTGCCCGTCAGTATCGACTTGATGACACGGTGCACCAGCAGGTCGGGGTAGCGGCGTATGGGGCTGGTGAAATGCGTATAGGCCTCGAACGCCAGACCGAAGTGGCCGCTGTTGATCGGCGTGTAGATCGCCTGCTGCATGGAGCGCAGCAGCATGGTGTGGATCTGCTGCGCGTCGGGCCTGTCCTTGGTGGCCTCGGCAATGGCCTGGAACTCCTCGGGCCGCGGATCGTCACTGATGGACATGGCCACGCCCATGGCCTTGAGGTAGGCGCGCAAGATCTCCTGCTTTTCCGGCGTCGGCCCCTCGTGCACGCGGTACAGCGCCGGGCGATGCGCCTGCTCGACGAAGTCCGCGCTGCAGACATTGGCGGCCAGCATGGCTTCTTCGATCAGCCTGTGGGCCTCGGTGCGCACGCGCGGCACGATCTTGTCGATGCGGCCGTTGTCGTCGCAGATGATCTGCGTCTCGGTGGTCTCGAAGTCCACCGCGCCACGCTCCTGGCGCGCCGACAGCAGGGCGCGATAACAATCATGCAGGTTCAGCAGGTTGCCCACGCGATCCTGGTATTTCGCCGCCTCCGGACCGCGCGTGTTCGCCAGCACGGCCGACACCTCGTTGTAGGTCAGGCGCGCATGGCTGAGCATCACCGCCGGGTAGAACTGGTAGGCCTGTACCTCGCCCTTGGCGCTGACCAGCATGTCGCAGACCATGCACAGGCGCTCCACATGCGGGTTCAGCGAGCACAGGCCGTTGGAGAGCTTTTCCGGCAGCATGGGAATGACGCGCCGCGGAAAGTACACGCTGGTGGCTCGGTCGTAGGCGTCCACGTCGATGGCGCTGCCGGTTTCCACATAGTGGCTCACGTCGGCAATCGCCACCAATAGTCGCCAGCCCTTGCCGCGCCCAACCTTGGCGGGCTCGCAGTACACGGCGTCGTCAAAGTCACGCGCGTCCTCGCCGTCAATGGTCACCAGTGGAATGTCCGTCAAGTCCACGCGCTGGCGCTTGTCCGGCGCGCGCACCGTGTCCGGCAGCGCCTTGGCCTGGGCCAGGCAGGCCTCGGAAAACTCGTGCGGCACGCCGTACTTGCGCACCGCAATTTCCACCTCCATGCCCGGGTCGTCCACCTCGCCAAGCACCTCCACCACGCGCCCCACGGGCTGGCCGAACAACGCCGGCGGCTCGGTCAGCTGCACCACCACCACCTGGCCGGTGGCGGCGGAGCCGGTCGCGCCCTTGGGGATCAGCACGTCCTGGCCGTAGCGCTTGTCCTCGGGCGCCACCAGCCACACACCGCTTTCCTGCAGCAGCCGGCCGATGATGGGCTGGGGCGGGCGCTCGATGATCTCGACCACCCTGCCCTCGGGCCGGCCGCGCCTGTCCTGGCGCACGATGCGCACGCGCACGCGATCCTTGTGCAGCACGGCGCGCATCTCGTTGGGGGGAATGAAGATGTCGGGTTCGCCATCGTCGCGAATGACAAAACCGTGGCCGTCGCGGTGACCTTGCACGGTGCCTTCGATCTCATCCGAAGAAATTTGCGCCGCGGACGGGCTGGAGTATTTTTTTTTGCTATACAATCTATTTCTTTCCTGAAATGCCCAGGTGGCGGAATTGGTAGACGCACTAGTTTCAGGTACTAGCGCTGAGAGGCGTGGAGGTTCGAGTCCTCTCCTGGGCACCAAGTTTAACGAGAACCCGCAAGGGTTTTGCGCACAAAGGCCGCTTTCTTCAAAGCGGCCTTTTTTGTTTTTGCGGACGCACTGCTGTGCTGGCGACAGCTCTAACGGGCCGCAGCGGCGTTCTGAAAAAAATGAACAATTTTTCTGGAGCGGGCAAAAACCGCATTACAATATGAGCTTCCCTGAAATGCCCAGATGGCGGAATTGGTAGACGCACTAGTTTCAGGTACTAGCGCTGAGAGGCGTGGAGGTTCGAGTCCTCTTCTGGGCACCAAAATAGCAAAAAGCCGCTGATGTTCCATCAGCGGCTTTTTCGTTTGCGCGCCGGGTTTGGTGCTTCGGCGAGCGCGGCGGCACAGTGCCGCCGCGCTCTGACAAACATCACTTACGCAGCAGCACCTTGAGCACGTTTTGCAGGCGGCGCGCGCTGATCTCGTCGCTGGTGCCGGCAAACACCTGGGCCGCGTCCTGCGACCAGGTCTGATCCGGGGCAGGATCGTTGCGGCGCGTCAGCATCTGCAGCTGCAGGGCGCGGCGCGCGGCCAGCTGGTCGGCCGGCGTGGGCACGTCGGCGGCCATCTCCAGGCGCAGCAGGGCCTGCTCTACAGCAGCGCCGGCCGGGGGCGCGGCAATGGCCTGGCTCCAGCTGTTGCGCACGCCGGCGGACACCTTGCCGCCCAGTTCCTGCACCGTGGGCACCTGCTCGGCGTTGCGGCTTGCCCAGGCGGCCAAGAGCTGCGTCAGTGCCTCGCCGTGCGCCTGGGCGGCGAGCTTGCGCAGGGCGCTTTGCGCATGCTCCATGGCATCACGCTGCGCACGGAAGGCGGTGTCGCCCAGGCGCGGGCCGCGCGCCTCATAGGCTTCGCGCTCACGGCCACGCCCTGCCCCGTCGCGTGGGCCACGGCCATCGCGTGCATCGCGGCGCTCGCCACCGGGGCGGCCGGCACGCGCCGGCTGCGCCGGCTCGGCCTTGCGCATGCCGGGGCGGTCGTCGCCACGCACCGCCACCACCGGGCGCGCGGGGGCTCCGGCCGGCTTGGCATCACCCTGGTTTGCTTCCGAATCGATAGCTTTCTGCGCTTGCTCTGCGGTCGCTTCAGCCTGGTTTGCATTGGAAGCAACGGCCTTGGCCTGCTCCGTGATGGCGGCCTCCAATTGTGCCATTGCGGCGCGAATCTTCTGTGCTTCACCCGATGCATTGGCCGCCTCCAGGGCCTTGGAGGCATCGAGCACGGCGCGGTCGCGTCCGCTCAACTGCTCGACATTGCGCTCGCGCTCGGCCGTCTTGCGGTTAAAGGCTTCATCGATGGGCTTGCGGAATGCATCCCACAGCTTTTGCTCGTGCTTGCGATCCAGCGGTACGGACTGTGCCTCGGCCTGCCAGCGCTGCTGCAGGGCCTTGATGGCGTCTATGCGCAGCGAGGCCGATGCGCCCAGGGCCTCGGCCTCGGCGATCATGGCCTGGCGCAGCTGCAGGCTGGTCTTTTGCGCTGCCTCCAGCGGAGCGGCGGCTGCAGCCAGGGCCTGTTTCCACAGCGGTTGCAGCTCGGCGAACATCTTCTCGCTGACATGGCCGCCGGCGCGCCAACGCTCGCCAAACTGGTGCATGGCACGGTTCACGGCCTTCCAGTCGGCGGCAGCCGCGGCGCCCTGCTCCTGCGTCCAGGCCTTCACCTCTTCAATCAGGGCCATGCGCTGCGCGCGGTGCTCGGCGCCCTCGGCGCGCACTTTTTCCAGCCAGGCCTCGACCACCTTGTGCGCCGCGTTGCAGGCATCGTCAAACTTCTTCCACAGCGCATGGTTGGCGGGCGCGCCCTGGTCGGCCTGCTTCCACTGCTCGCGCAGCTGGCGCAGGGTCTCCTGCATCTTGCGCCCGCCCAGGGTCTGCCCGTCGGGGCGGCGCAACAGCGCCTCGGCGCGCGCCAACAGTTCTTCGCGCACCTGGTCGGCACTCCAACGCTGCCAGCCTTCGAGCTCGCCTGCGGCCACCAGGGCCGCATGCACCTTGCGCTCAAGCTCGGCGTCGATGAAGCGGCCATGCAGCTTGAGCACGCCGCGCAACGCCGTGGCGGCGCCGGCACTGGCCTTGCCATGGCCCTGGGCGGTTTCCTGCTCCAGCCTGGACAAGGCCTCGCCCACGGCCTGCACGGCCTTGTCGCGCAGTTCGGGGTCGATCTTGGGTTTGGCTGGCGCACGCGCGGGCGCGGCGGGCGCGGCCTCGGCCGGCAGGCCGCGCGCCTGACGCAGCTCGTCGGCCCATACCGGCACCGGGGGCAAGGGCGCGGCCGCATCCAGGGCCGCCGCCACGGTCAGCGCCAGGGCCGACTGGAAGGCCTCCCACACCACCAGCAACTGGCTGCGCGAGGATTCGAGCTGCGTGGGAAAGCGCGCCTCCACGCTGGGCCAAGCGGCGTCGCCCGTCAAGGCCTGGGCCTGCTCCTGCCAGCGGCCCACGTCGGCGCTCAGGGCCTCCAGCGCGGCCTGTGCGTCCTGCCAGGGCTTGGTGGACAGCACCTCGATGCGCTGCGCCAGCAGCACCGCAGCCTCGCGCTGCACCTGCACGCGGTGCTGCAGGTCTTCGATGGTTTTCACGCGGTCGCTCAGCTGCGCCTTGAGCACGGACAGCGGCTCGCGCGACAGCGCGGCGCCGGCCTTGGCCGCGTCACGCTGCCAGGCCAGGGCGTCGGCAATGTTCAGTTGCGCGGCGGCCAGCAGCGCCTCGGCCTTGGCCTGCCACTCGGCGGCGATGGCGGCCTGGCCCTGGGCACGGCGGATTTCATCGAGCCGCTCGCGCACGGCGCGGGCGGCGCCCTTGTCGCGGGCGCTGAGCTCCTTGAACACTTCCTGCAGCTTGTCGGCGGCGGGCTGGGTGGCAAGCCATTCACGGATGCGCGCCGAGCGCTCGCCAGACGTGGCGGCCGAGAAGGCGCCGCCCGTCAGCGCATCCAGGGGGTGCGGCTCGGTGGTCTTGACTGGAACCGGGGGCGCTTCGGGTGCGTCGGACATTTTGCTGCGAGAAGAAAAAGGGAACATGGATCCAATGGGAAGAATGGCGGGCGGCCTGTGGCAACCCGCACCGTGGCGAATAGCGGGCCCAACGCCCACCATCCGGCGAAAGCGCTATTTTCGCCGCAATTCGATGCCGGGCCTTTACATAGGAGGCTGTCCCCTGCACAAGCCGGCCGTCAGCGCGTGGCCAGCACCAGCTCCGCCTTGGGCGTCCAGCCGGTCTCGCCTTCGCCCGCCGGCTGCAGCTTGGCGGCACCGACGAACAACCTATCCAGGGGCACCTGGCGGCTCGCCAGATAGTCGCGCACCGCAACGCCGCGCGCCAGGGCCAGGTCGGGCATGGCGTTGTCGGGCACGGTGATGCTCTGGAGCAGCAACGCCTCCATCTCGGCCTGCGGCACATCCTTGGCGATGCCGATCAGGTTGCGCGGCTTCTTGATGTCGGCGCGCTGGTAGGCCTCCTTGAGCAGGGCCGGATACTCCGCGTCGCTCACCGGCGGCACGTCGGCGGCCGACTCGCCCGCGCGCACGGCATCACGGCGCTTTTGCGCCTGGGCCAGGTCGCGCAGGCGCAGGCGCTTCCAGGCGGGTTGCTCGGCCTGCGGCTGGGCCCAGCCGACCACGGTGAGCTTGAGCGCCGGCCGGTTCACCAGCTGCTCGCCGATCTTGTCGAGCAGCTGGCGCGCCTTGTCATCGAGCGCGCTGCTGCCCGGGGCGAAGTGCACCACGCCCGACTCGTCGGCACCGCCAAACATGCCGGCGAGCAGGGAAAACGGCGCGGTCACAGCCTTCATGATGAGGTTGCCGATCACCTTCAGGATCACGCCACCCAGACTGAACTGCGGGTCGTTGAGCGAGCCGCTGATGGGCAGATCCACGTCTATGACCCCGTTGCGGTCGGCCAGCAGCGCCACGGCCAGGCGCACCGGCAGGCTGGCCGGCGCACCCTCCACGGCGTCGCCAAAGGCCAGCTGGTGCAGCACCAGCTTGTTGTTTGCCGTGAGCTGGCCGTCGGGTAGCACCTTGTAGGCCACGTCCATGCTGAGCTTGCCGCGCTCAATACCGTGGCCCGAGTACTTGATGCTGTAGGGCGACAAGGGGGGCAGCTCCAGATCGCGCATATGGCCCTGTATATCCAGGGCCAGCGGCTTGGCCAGCGGATTCAGCTTGCCGGTCACCTCCAGCGAGGCCGTGCCCTGTGCCCGGCCGTGCAGCTCCAGGTCGGCCATTTGCGGTTCAGCACCGGCCACGGCGGGCACGGACGAAAACGCGCTCAGGCTGCCGCGCAGCTCGCTCAGGTCGGCCGAATAATTGGGTTTGATGAAAAAGTCGGAAAAACGCACCGACCCATTGGTCAAGGTCACCGGCCCAAAGCGGATCACGGGTGCCATGGGATCGACCACGGGCGCAGCGGGTACCGGGGCTGGCGCCGCCTGCGCCGTTGCCGCGGCGCCAGATGCGTTGCCTGCCGATGGCTCCGCACCCTTCTGAATGTCCTGCAGGTTGATGCGGCCGTTCTCATGCACGATTACGCGCGCAAAAAAGTCGCTCAGCGCGGTTTGCTGTACGTCCAGCGCCAGGGGCTGGCCCGGCTTCAGGTTCACGGCCAGACCGCGCAAGGCCAGGGACTTCCAGCGCAGCAACTCCTCGCCGCGCTCAGCCACGCGGGTGGTGCGCTCGTCCTGCCCATCGCCAGCGTCCTCGTCCTTGGCGCGCACGCGCACCTCGTCCAGCGACGCATCGCCCGCCACGGCCACCAGCGGCCCGGCTTTTTCCTGCACATAACGCAGCTTGCCGGCAAAGCTGCCATCGGCCCGCAGGATGTCCACATTCAAACCCGAGGTGACATAAGGCTCGAAGGCCTGCAGCGGCAGGTGCTGTGCGCGCAGCTGGCCTTGTACCGCCAGGGCCGGATCCATGGCCACCGAACCCTCCCAGTGCAGCCGGCCCGGCTCGATGCGGCCCGCAGTCACGCGCGTCTCCAGCTGTACGGCGGTGGGCGCCAGGCGGCCGTCAACAAAGGAAAAATCGCGCACGCGCAGCTGCAGCCCCGAGGCATTCAGCGCCACCGGCCGCACCGGCACCTCGTCGCGAAAGGCCAGGCTGGCGCCGTCGATCTCCAGCGCCGCCAGCTTCAGCGTCCAGGGCGCTTCGGCCTTGCTGGATGCGGCGTGGGCCGGGTGCGGCTGTGGTTTGTCCGCCAGCCATTGCTCGAACATCCAGTCGCCCTGGTGGGCGCGCGAGACAAACATCTTCGGCTGGCGCAGCAGCACGCGTCCCAGGGTAAGCCGTCGCTGGGGCAGCAGCGCCAGGCTGTCGCCGACCTCCAGGCGCCCCAATTCGGCCACCGATGTTTTGCCAGCATCCACAATGCCCGCCCGGCGCAGGGTCTGACATTTGTCATCGGCAGCGCAGCTCAGGGCCAGCTTGTCGAGGGAGAGGCTGGCCACCTTGGCCGCCATGGCGCCCCCATTCCTGGCCAGGCCCAGGTCGGCGTCCAGCATGCCGCCCAGCGTGGGTTTGAGCACTCCCGCCAGGTACGGCGCCGCCATGGCCAGCGGCAGGCCACGAATGGAGACCGCCGCCTGCGCCTGAACGTCGGTGGCCTGCCCGGCCACTGCCAGGCGCGCCGCTTCGCCCCTGGCGCCGCCGCCGGACAACCGTGCGCTGGCACGAAACTGCAGCGGCTGCTTGAACGGCAGCTCGATCGCCGATGCCTGCAGTTGCAAATTTTCTGCCTTCCACACCGCCTTGCCGCCGGGCAGGCTGGCGTCTACCCAATCCACGGTAGCGTCATGCAGGCCCAGGCGCCCAAGACGCAGCTGCCAGACGGCCTCCTGTGCCCCTGTCGCCGGCGGGGTCTTGGCCTCCTCGCCAGCGCTCTGGCGATCCAGGCCGGGCAGCGTCAGGGCGCCCTTGGCGTCCCGCCCCACATGGGCGCGGACACCCGTCCAATCGACAGCGGCAACGTCCACCATGCGGCGCAAGGGTTGCACCTCGTTCAGCGCCACCTGCAGGGCCTCGAAGCTCAGCAATGGCTGCCCCGCGGCATCGGTGGTCTGCACGCCCTGCAGCTGCACGGCGCCGCTGATCTTGAGCTGGGGCGTGGCCTCGGCCTGCGCAAAATCGAGCTTCAGGTCGGCAGACAACCTGCCGGCCTTCAGCCGCACCGGCACCGATTCAGGCAGGTAGCCGGCGAACGGTGCCAGGTCGAAGCCATGTACCTGCAGCTTCAGGTCGGTCTGACGGTTTTGTGCAAAGGGCGTGGACTGGGCGGCCGAATCAAAGGAACTGCCATTCAGCTCGAATGCCAGCCGGGGGGTGACCTTGACCTCGCGGTCGGCGGCGAAATTGCTCAGGAACGGCACGTTCAGCGTGAGCTGGCGCAGTTCATGGATTTTGTCCACGGTACGGTCGTCGAATTCGATGACGCCACCCCGCAGTGCAATGTTGTACAGCGCGAAGCGCAGCGGCGACGAGGGCTTGGCCTGCGACTGAGGCTGCTGGGCGAGACGCGCCAGCACATCGTCGACGTCGTATTTGCCCGGCGCCGTCTGAGTGACGTGAATCACCGGGTCATCTACCTGCAGGGCGTCAATCACCGGCGCCAGGCGCCACAGGGACTGCAACTCGGCATCTATATAGATGCGCCCCACCTGCACCTGGGGCGACTGGCCATCCTGCGAGGCTATGGCCAGGCCGCGCACGGTGGCCTCCAGCGACCAGGGCTCGAACTCCACCTTGGCCACGGTGACCTTGCGTCCCAGAGCCTCGGAGGCGTGCTTTTCGATCTGCGCACGCGCAATCGGTGGTACCGCCAGCCAGGCCAGCAGCCAAAACCCCAGCAGGCCGGCCACGAGCCAGGCCGCGCGCCTGACCCAGCGATGGCTTTTGATTCCTTGTACGACTTGTGACACGCTGCACCCGATTCCTAGAGCTTTGGCTGCTATTGAATCAGTGAACGCCAGCGAAGCAATGTAAAAGAGTGCAAAAAGAAAGCCCGGCGCACGGAGTCCTTCCATGCACCGGGCTTGACGGCAGACGCAACGGTCTTTTGCCATCGATTGCGCCGCGGAGAGGATAGTCCCCGGCGCAGGAGGCAAGGTATTGCCTCCAGGGGTTGCCTTGGAAGCGATGTACCAATTGCTCGATGTGGCGTGGACTGCCTTTCATCCAGTGGTTTCGCCCCTTCCGGCGCACGCCTGAATCGCTCAGGCAGCCCAAAGTTAGCAAATACCAGCGGCCCTTTCCAGCAGCTTCTTTCAATGGGTCAGCCAATGCGATTGCCGCTTTCATTTGGCGGCTTTTGCTGCACCCCACTACAACGCGCCAGTTGCTCCTAAAAAGTCACATTTCCGCATCTATTCACAGTATTAATATTGTTTTTATATCTAACATTTATATTTTTTAGTATTGACTTAGCATTTAGGACACCCCTAGAATCCGCCATTCTTGAAAAACAGACCCGTACTAACCCTAGCCGTCACCCGACATCGACTAGGACAGTCCGCAAGCATCCATGACGCAGCGCGCCATGGCACGGACTGAAGGCAGACCAATCCCAGCCAGCTTGCTGGCAAGACCGAGCCCTGCTGCACCCCTGCCGGCGCAGCACTTTCCTGGGCTCGACTGAGAAAGGAAAAGCGATGACAGCGTCAGGAAAAGCGATTGCAGGCTTGCGCACCTTTGCCGCCGATGTGATCAACGGCTTGCTTGAAGTCACCCACAACGGCTTCGCCCTGCTGGGGCTGGCCGTGGCCTTCATGGCCATCACCCTCACGGCGCGCCCCGACCTGCGCCAGGCGGGCGAAGAGCAGCTGCGCGACTGGCTGCATGAGCGGCGCGTTGCTGAGGTCGGCTTTCCCGTGGAGCCGGCTGCGAGCGAGCGCGCCGTGGCCATCAACCCCAAGGAACTGCCGCGCGAGCAGGCCGCCGTGGCCTTCTGGCTGAGCAAAAAGTACCGCGTGGCGCCCGAGCCCCTGGCGGCCCTAGTCACCGAGGCCTATGACATCGGCAAGCGCACCCGGCTCGACCCGACCCTGATCCTGGCCATCATCGCCATCGAGTCCAGCTTCAACCCGTTTGCGCAAAGCGCCGTGGGCGCCCAGGGCCTGATGCAGGTCATGACGCGCGTGCACACCGACAAGTACGAGGGCTTTGGCGGCCACCTCGCGGCGTTCGACCCCGTGGCCAACCTGCGCGTGGGCGTGAAGGTGCTGCAAGAATGCATAGCCCGCGCCGGCTCGCTCGAAGGCGGCCTGCGCTACTACGTGGGCGCCGCCAACCTGCCCGACGATGGCGGCTATGCCGCCAAGGTGCTGGCCGAGCATTTCCGCCTGCGCCAGGTCGCCGGCCGGCCGGCCGCGCCGACACCCGTGCTGTCCACCAAGGCCCCGGCCGCCCCGGCGGCAAAGCCGGCCGAAGAGAAAGTCGCCCTGCTGGGCAATGCTTCCTGAGCCCGCCGGACTGTGGCCAGGAACCCGTCAGCTACACTAGCGGGGCACGCAACTGGCGATAGGCGCGCAAGGCCACTAGGGCTGCGCCGCTGACGTGGAAATCCGCAAAAACAACCCTTTTTTGCAAACCACTGGGGAGCGTGCCGCGCGGAACAAGGCAAGGTCTGCCCCGCAGCGTTCCGTCGTTCGCCTGGGCAGCCCTTGATTGCCAAGGGACTCTTAGTTCATCGGACTGCCATGTACCAACGCAATATTCTTGTAGAACAAACCGATCCCCAGGTGTGGGCCGCCATCCAGGCCGAAAACCTGCGCCAGGAAGAGCATATCGAGCTGATTGCCAGCGAGAACTATGCCTCGCCCGCCGTCATGGCCGCTCAGGGCTCGCAGCTGACCAACAAGTACGCCGAGGGCTACCCCGGCAAGCGCTACTACGGCGGCTGCGAGAACGTGGACGTGATCGAGCAGCTGGCGATAGAC
>JAFEES010000592.1 GCA_018240995.1 Pseudomonadota bacterium
CTGGGCCGCCTGGAGCAGGCGGTGGCAGCATCCGACTGGAGCGCCGGCGGCCAGGCGCTGGCCGGCATACGCCGCTGGGTGAGCGTGAACCTGCTGATCGGCTTGGTCATCGTGGCGCAGACGCTGCTGATGTAGCCCCTCTCGGCGGTGGTCGGAATCCTCGCGCATTGCGACCATCTCGCCGCACTTCAGTCCTCATCCAACATCACTGCCCCGGATCGCGCCACTGCCAGCGCAGCGCGTCGATGGCGGCCAGCAGCTCGGGCGTCAGCTCGGTGCCCCAGGCGTCCAGGTTTTCGTCGAGCTGCGCCAGCGTGGTCACGCCGATGATGGTGCTGGCCACGCGCCAGCTGCGGTAGCAGAAAGCCAACGCCAGTTGCACCGGCGTCAGCCCATGGTCGCGCGCCAGCTGGTTGTAGCGGCGCGCGGCGGCCAGGGCCTCGGGCCGGCCCCAGCGCTGCTTTTGCACCGACTCGTAGCGGGCGATGCGCGCATCCTTGGGGGCACCGGGCTCGGTCGGACCATGCTGGTCGTACTTGCCGCTCAAGAGGCCAAAGCCCAGCGGCGAATAGGCCAGCAGCGACACGCCCAGCCGGTGGCAGCTCTCGTCCATGGCGTTGTCCCAGCTGCGGTTCACCAGGCCATAGGGGTTTTGCACCGACACCACGCGCGGCAGGCCGTGCTGCTCTGCCAGGCGCACGAATTCATGCACGCCGTAGGGCGACTCGTTGGACAGGCCGATGTGGCGCACCTTGCCGGCCTTGACCAGGGCCGTGAGCGCCTGCAGCTGTACATGGATGGAGGTTTGCGAAGTCTCCTTGGCCGGCTCGTAGTACAGCTGGCCGAACACCGGCACATGGCGCTCGGGCCAGTGGATCTGGTACAGGTCTATGCAGTCGGTCTGCAAGCGGCGCAGGCTGGCCTCGCAGGACGCCTGGATGTCGGCCGCCGTCATGCCCTGCCCGGCGCGTATCCAGGGCATGCCGCGCGAGGGGCCGGCCACCTTGCTTGCCAGCACGATGCGCGCGCGTGCGCCGGGGCGGCTCGCCAGCCAGCGGCCGATGATGGCTTCTGTCGCGCCGTAGGTGGCCGCGCGCGCGGGCACGGCGTACATCTCGGCGGTGTCGATGAAGTTCAGGCCGCGCTCCAGGGCGCGGTCGAGGATGGCGTGGGCGTCAGCCTCGTTCACCTGCTCGCCGAAAGTCATGGTGCCCAGGCAGATGGGGGTGGCCTGCAGATCGCTTTGGCCAAGGGGAATCGTGTTCATGCGCAGTTCTTCGGGAAACAAGCGCCGCAGTGTACGGATTCGCCCTCCTGCGTGCAGGGCGCAGGCATCAGCGATGCAGATAGCGCAACTGCGTAGGCGCAAGCCCCAGGCGCACCGGCGCGCCAGGCGCCAGCATGGCCTGGCCCGCATAGTGCGGCTGGTCTGCCACCAACGCCACCTCGCCGACGCGCACGCGGTAGCGCGAGAACTCGCCCAGAAATTCGGCTGCCTCCACCCTGCCGCGCAGCCAGACGCGATCGGCGTCAACCGGCTCGCCCTCGGCGGCGATGCAGATCTGGTGCGGGCGAAACGCCAGCGCCGCCGCCCCCAGCGCAGGCGGCTCCGCGGGCAAGGGCAGCGTCAGGGGGCCCAGGCCCTGGGCGTCGAACACCAGCGTGCCGCCATCCAATGCACTCACCCGGCCCTCCAGCAGATTCGCGGTGCCGACAAAGCCGGCCACGAAACGGTTGTGCGGCTCGTCATACAGCCCGGCCGCCGTGCCCACCTGCTGCAGCACGCCCTGGTCCAGCACGGCCATGCGGTCGGCAGTGGTCATGGCCTCTTCCTGGTCGTGGGTGACGAAGATGGTGGTCAGGCCGAGCTGGCGCTGCAGGTTCTTCAGCTCCTCGCGCATCTGCACGCGCAGCTGCTTGTCCAGGTTGGACAGGGGCTCGTCGAGCAGCAGCAGCCGCGGTTCGATGACGATGGTGCGCGCCAGCGCCACGCGCTGCTGCTGGCCGCCCGACAGCTGCCCTGGGCGGCGCTGCGCGTAGTCGGCCAGGCCCACCAGATCCAGCGCCGCACCCACCTTGCGGCGGATCGCATCACGGCTCTCGCGTCGCTCCACCAGCCCGAAGGCCACGTTGTCCCACACCGTCATGTGCGGCCACAGGGCGTAGTTCTGGAACACCATGCCCACGCCGCGCCGATGCGGCGGCACGGCCGAGATGTCCTGCCCGTCGATGAGCAGTTCGCCGCTCTGGTGCTGGTTGAAGCCGGCGATCAAGCGCAGCAGTGTGGACTTGCCCGAGCCCGAGGGGCCGAGCAGCGCGAAGAATTCACCCGGCGCAATCTTCAGGCTCACATCGCGCAGCACGGGCGTGGCGCCATAGCTCAGGCTGATGTGGCGGCATTCAAGTGAGGCTTGGTTCATGTTCGTGCCTTGGCTGCAGAGGCGACGGTGGTGCGCGAGCGCTCCACGAAGCGGTGCGAGAAATAGGTGCCCAGGCCGACCACGAGCACGGCCAGCACGCCCAGGGCCGCGCCAGGCCCGCGCCCGGCGATGCTTTGCATGTACAGGTAGATGCCCAGGCTCATCGGTGCCTGGCTCTCGGTGGAGACCAGCACCAGCGTGGCCGACAGCTCCACCGCCGCGGTGATGAAGCTGGTGACGAAACCTGCCAGGATGCCACCGGCCATCAGCGGCACCATCACGCGGCGCATGGTGGACAGGCGCGAGGCGCCCAGGCTTTGCGCCGCCTCTTCCAGCGACACATGCACCTGCTGCAGCGCCGCCATGCACGAGCGCAGCGCATACGGCAGGCGCCGCACTGCGTAGGCCAGCATGATCAGCACCCAGGTCTGCACCACGAGCCGGTCGCTGCCCGGAAGCTGCACGCCCTTGAACAGACGCAGGTAGCCTATGGCCAGCACCAGGCCGGGAATGGCCAGTGCCGCCGAAGCCAGCCAGTCCAGCCACTGGCGCGCGGGCAGGCGCGTACGCAGGATCAGGTAGGCGATGGCCGTGCCTATCACCACGTCAAGGCCCGCGGCCAGAAGGCAGTACAGCAAGGTGTTGGCCATCATGCCGCGCGCGTCGCTGAAAACGGTGGCGTAATGCGCCAGCGTGTAGGCGTCGGGCAGCACCGAGAAGCTCCACACCTTGGCGAATGACATCAGCAAGATGCCCGCATGCGGCGCCAGCACCACGGCCAGCACCAGCAGGATCCAGCCATAGGCCAGCAGTGCCTCCCAGCTTGAGAGCCGGCGTTTTTGCAGCGCGCCGCCGCCCTTTTGCAGCGTGGCGTAGTCCTTGCCCTGCATCACGCGCGCCGCCAGCCACAGCGCCAGGATGGAAAAGGCAATCATGATCACGCTGATCACGTACCCCAGCGGATCGTCCACCCCCACCGAGGTAATGCGCAGATAGGCTTGGGGCGCGAGCATGTTGGTCACGCCCATCACCAGGGGCGTGCCCAGGTCGTCGAACACCTTCACGAACACCAGCGCCGCGCCCGCCAGGTAGCCCGGCATGGCCAGAGGAAAGATCACGCGCCTGAAGAGCCGCCAGCCGCGCGCGCCCAGGCTCAAGGCCGACTCCTCCATGGCGCCGTCGATGTTGCGCATGGCCGCCACCAGGTTCAGCAGGATGAAGGGGAAGTAGTGGATGCTCTCGACAAAGGTCACGCCCACCAGGCCGTCCATGATGGGGATGGTGATGTCGAACCAGTCGCCCAAGAGCAGGTTCACCGAGCCGCTTCTGCCAAAGATCAGCTGCAGCGCCACCGCGCCGACGAAGGGCGGCATGATGAGCGGCAGCACGCCCAGGGTCTGTATCAGCAGCGCGCCGCGGAACTCGAAGCGCACCGTGAGGTAGGCCAGCGGCACGGCGATCACGCTGGCACAGATGGTGCTGGCCAGAGCCACCTGCAGGCTGTTGAAGAACGACTCGCGAAAAACGCCCTGGTTGAAGAAGTTGGCGAAGTGACCCAGCGTGAGTGCGCCGGTGTCGGTGACGAAGGCGGTGTAGATCACGGTGCCCACCGGCAGCACCAGCAGGCACAGCAGGAAGGCCAGGATCAGCGCCAGGGCGATCCAGGGGCCGATGCCGGCCAGGGCGCGGTTCGCGGGGGCGCGGCTCAGCACAAAAGCGCCTTACCTGGCCAGGCCGCGCGCCTCGTCGGCCAGCTGCCTGGCGCGCTCATAGTTGGCGCGCGCCTTGTCGGCCCACAGCTGCTCCATGCCGGTCAGCTCCTTGGCCACGGCCACGTCGCGCCGGCTCTTGCGAAACAGCTCCAAAAACTCCTTGTTCTTCACGTTGTCGGCCCCCACCAGCGGCGTGTAGGCCAGGCTGCGCGCCTGCGCCAGCAGCTCGGCGCCCTTGGCGTTGGGCCTGGCCTTCAGGGCGGCCTGGGCCTCGTGGATGGCCTTGGTGGCGGCCTGCAGCTCCTTCAGGCGGAAGGTGATCATCTGGTCGAACAGGCTGATGACCACGGGGTAGCGCTCGCCCGACAGCTCGGTGTTGAACTGCACCTTGGCGCGCCGGGCAATGTCCTGCGGCACGGGGTAGCCGGCCGGGGCCTTCAGCATGGAATACGGCAGTATCGGCAGGCGGCCGATCTTGGGATCGAACAGGATTTGCTGGCCCGGCACGGACATGGTGTAGGCCATGAACTGCTTGGCCTCGTTGGCATTCTTGGCGCCGGCGACCAGGGCGATGTTGGCCGGCACCACGGCCGTCATGCTCGGGTAGACGAAGTCCACCGGATAGCCCGAGTACTTGCCCGCCAGCGCCAGGAAGTCGATGACGATGCCTATGCCGTACTGGCCGTTGTTCACGCCGTCGGGCACGGCGAAGCTGCGGTCGGTGACGGCGGCGGCGTTGCCCATGATCTGCAACAGCTGCGACCAGCCCTTGTCCCAGCCCTCGCCCTGCAAGATGGTCTCCACCGTCAGCTGCGTGGTGCCCGAGCGCGAGGGCGAGGAGATGGCGACATGGCCAAAGTACTCTGGCCGCGTCAGGTCAGACCATTCCTTGGGCGCCGTCAGCTTGTGCGCCTTCAGGTAGCGCGTGTTCCACTCGATGCCGTAGCCGGCCAGCGCCTGGCCGTAGTACATGCCCTTGGGGTCGTTGAGCGGGTAGCTGCCTATCTTTTCCGGGGCGCTCTTGTTGATGACCTCGGGCGCCGGCTGCAGCAGCTTGTAGCTGGCCAGCACCTCGAAGGCATCGGGGGCGCTGGCCCACATCACGTCGGGGCGCTGGCCCTCGGGCAGCTCGCGGATATAGGCTACGGCGGCCGTGGTGTTCTTGTTCAATATCTCGATCTTGATGCCGGGATTGGCCGCCTCGAACGCCTTCTGGTAGGCCGTGGTCAGCTCCTTGGGAAAGGAGGTGATCACCGTCACCGTACCCGCCTGGGACGGTACCACCAGAGCGCAAAAGCCGGCGACCAGGGCCGCCGCCACAATGCTGCGCTGCATGTCTGTCTCCTTGTCGTAATGAATGTGCCGGCACTGTAAAGCCCGGGCGGCGCGCCTGGCTATCATGGTTTGCGCGGCGCCTGCGGCCAGGCGCCGCCGGCCGCGCCACAATCTCCGCCCATGTACCAAGCCCTACGCCCCTGCCGCAGCGAACGCGTGCGCATACGCACGCTGGACTACCACGTACGCGCCTGGGGTTCGCCCCAGCCGGGCAGCGCGCCGCTGGTGCTGCTGCATGGCTGGATGGACGTGGGCGCGTCCTGGCAGTTCGTGGTCGATGCCTTCGGCGCCGCCTTTGCCGCCGGGCGGCTGATCGTCGCGCCGGACTGGCGCGGCTTTGGCGCCAGCCGCCTGGCCACGCCCTGCGACAGCCACCACTTCGTGGACTACCTTGGCGATCTGGATCAGCTGCTGGATCATTACGCCGGCGCGCAAGCCGTAGACCTGGTGGGCCACAGCATGGGCGGCAACGTGGCCATGATGTATGCCGGCGCCCGCCCGGCTCGCGTGCGCCGGCTGGTGAACCTGGAGGGCTTCGGCCTGCCGGCCAGCCAGAGCACGCAGGCCGGCCCGCGCCTGGCGCGGTGGATGGACGAGATACGCCAATGGGAGCGCGGCGAAATGGCCCTCAAGCCCTACGACAGCGCCGACGGCGTGGCCCTGCGCCTGATGAAGACCAACCCCCGGCTGGCCAGCGACAAGGCCTGCTGGCTGGCGCGCCACTGGGCCAGCCAGGACGCGCAGGGGCGCTGGCATATCCAGGGCGACGCCGCGCACAAGATCGTCAACCCCCTGCTGTACCGCGTGGACGAGGCCCTGGCGCTGTATGCGGCCATCACTGCCCCGGTGCTGTCGGTACATGCCGGCGACGACAGCCTGGCCCGCTGGTGGCAGGGCCGCTACAGCCTGCAGGAATACCAGCAGCGCCTAGCCCATGTGCGCGACGCACGCACGGCGGTGGTGCCGGACGCGGGCCATATGCTGCACCACGACCAGCCGCAGGCCGTGGCAAGGCTGGTCGAGAACTTCCTGGCCGGTGATGCGCCTGCCTGAAAATGCCGCGGCGCATCTGCCCCGGCAGCAACCGTTTTCATAGCAAACAGAAAGTACAAGCCCATGAGCGACTACCAGCAGCCCATCCGCATCGCCATCGTCGGCCACGGCAACCTGGGCCGTGGCGTGGAATCGGCCATCGCCAGGAATCCGGACATGCAGATCGCCGGCATCTACACGCGCCGCGACCCGGCCCGGCTCACGCCCCTGACCGCCGGCGTGGCCGTGTACCCCATGGGCGCGCTGGCCGGCCACCG
>JAFEES010000593.1 GCA_018240995.1 Pseudomonadota bacterium
AGGCGTTGCCTGGCAATCCAAAGACCGCCATCGATACCGTGATTCAACACCTGGACAGGGATGTGCGCGAACGCCCCTGGGCTTGGTGGCATTGGGGTTTGTGGGATCAGATGTGGCAGCCTGCCGCACAAGAGGGGGGAAGCAATGTCTGACACAGGGCGCTACAACTACGCCTTCGATCCCGAGGGGGATGCCTGGGCCGCGCGGCTGCTGCGCCGTGTGCCGCGTGGTGCCTCGGTACTGGAGCTGGGCCCCGGGCCGGGCGCCATGACGCAAATTTTGCGCGCGCGTGCGCATGCGGTCACAGTAGTAGAGAACGACGCTTCTGCGGTGCGGATGTTGCAGCCCCTGGGTGTGCAGACCGTGCAGTCAGATCTGGACGGAATGGCCTGGTTGGATGCGCTGCATGGGGAACGTTTCGACGCCATTCTGGCGTGTGACGTGTTGGAGCATTTGCACTCGCCCGACCAAGTGCTGAAGGCGCTGTCCGGGCTGCTGCAGCCCATGGGCAGCCTGGTTATTTCGCTTCCCAACATTGCCTATGCCGGCGTGTTGGCTTCCATGCGCGCTGGGGTGTTCGATTATGCGGACAAGGGGCTACTTGACCGCACCCACTTGCGATTCTTCACCCGGCGCAGCATAGAGCAGCTACTGATGGACTGTGGCTGGGTGCCGCTGGCCTGGGAGGCCAACCGGGTGCCCGTGGCGCAGAGCGAATTCGCGTGGTACTGGGACGCCATGGACGATGCCTGGCGCCAGCACCTGCTGACTGGCTGGGCGGATTTCGACGTCTACCAATGGATGGTGGTGGCTGCGCCCGCGCGCGATTCGCGCGACTGGGAGACGGTGCAGGTGCGCGCCGATGTCAGCCAGCTACGCGCGCAACTACAGGCACTGCAAGTGACGCATGCGGCGGAACATGCCTCTTTGCTGGAGCATCAAAAGGCGTTTGCAGAGGCCAAGCAGTTAATCGCACAGTTCGAATTGAAGCAGGACTCGTTGAATCAGCAGGTACGTCAGTTGGAAGCCGACAATGCAGCGCTGGGGCAATCGTGCCAGAACGCGCAAGAGGCCTTGGCCCGCGAACGCGCCGCCCTGGCCAGCCGCTCGTGGCTTGTGCGTCTGGCAGGTCGATTGGGCCTTTGACATGATGCAACGGGCTAGGGGAGTGGCACGCGCGGTATGCATGCCGATGCTGCTGACGGGGGTATGGATGGCTGCCGCCCAGGCGCAGGGCGTTTGGCAGTTCGTGGATCGCGATGGCGTGACGCATATGGGAAATGTGCCGCCAACCACCCGACAAGGCGTGATTTGGCTTGAGGGCGTGGGCTCCGCTGCGTTTAGGGGGAAAGTCAAACCGGGTGGCACACCGATGACGAAACTGCCAGGATATGCGGCGGTTCAACCGTTGCTGGAGGATGCGGCGCATGCACAGGCATTGGAGCCCGAATTGGTAATAGCGGTAGCGGCGGCAGAGTCTGGCTTCAACACCGACGCGGTATCACGCAAGGGGGCTTTGGGCCTGATGCAGGTCATGCCGGCCACGGCGGAACGCTATGGCGTGGCGGGGCGCTCCGCCACGGGCGCATGGCATGCGGTGATGGACCCCAAGCTCAATGTGCAGGTCGGCAGCCGCTACCTGGCGGACCTGCTGCGCATGTTCGATGGCGACAAGGAACTGGCCCTGGCGGCCTACAACGCGGGCGAGGGCGCGGTCGTCAAGCATGGTCGGCGCATCCCGCCCTACCCGGAGACGCAGCAGTATGTGGACAAGGTCATGCGCCTGTACCGTACCTTGGTGCGGTAGCTACGGGACTACCATCAGGCTTTCATGATTTGGCTTTCCGTCGTCGCTTTTCTGGGCTCGGTATTGACTGCTGCAGGGGTGCTGCGCTGGGCGCAGGATCACGCAGGCAACTATGGGCAGGCGATGCCGCAGCGTTTCCACCATGGTGATGTGCCACGCCTGGGTGGGCTGGCCATGTTGGTGGGCATTGCACTGAGTTGGGGACTGGGGCGCCTGACGACCGGGTTGGGTGATCCGTCGTCGCTGCACATGGGTGGCTGGGTGCTATGGTGGCTGCTGGCGCTGTTGCCGGCTGTGGTTGGCGGCATGGTGGAGGACGTGACTCAGCGCCTGGCGCCTCGCTATCGGCTGCTGCTGTCGGCACTGACGGCGCTGATGGCGGTTGGCCTGCTGGGCCTGCAGCTGCCGCGGCTGGACTTGCCCTGGCTGGATGCGCTGCTGGTGGCTGCGCCCTGGCTGGGTATGCTCATCGCTTTGCTGGCGGTGACCGGTCTGCCCCATGCCTTCAATATCATCGACGGCTACAACGGCCTGGCTGGCATGGTGGCCATCATTGTCTGCCTGGCCCTGGCCCACGTGGCGCTGCAGGTGGGCGACCGCGGGCTGGCGGCGGTGCTGGTGTCCACGGCGGCGGCGACGGGGGGCTTCTTGGTCTGGAACTACCCGCGCGGCATGCTGTTCGCGGGTGATGGCGGGGCCTATATCTGGGGCGTGGTGATCGCGTTGGGCAGCCTGAGCCTGGTGCAGCGCAATCCGCAGGTGTCGCCATGGTTTCCCATGCTGCTGCTTATCTATCCGGTGTGGGAGACGGTGTTTTCCATGTACCGCAAGCTGGTGCGCGGGGTGTCGCCGGGCATGGCCGATGCGCTGCATTTTCATCAGCTGATCTACCGGCGCATCGTGCGCCGCGTATTGCACGGCGACGCGGCCCGGCGCATGCTCAAGCGCAACAACCGCACATCCCCCTATTTGTGGGCGTTCACGCTGCTGACGGTGGTGCCGGCCGTGCTGTTTTGGAGCTATACGCCGGTGTTGATCGCGTTTTGCCTGCTGTTTGTGGTGTCGTACGTGGTGGCGTATTTGGCCATCATCCGCTTCAAGGTGCCGGGCTGGCTGCAGCCGTAGCGCCCTGGTGCGGCACAATTTCCACCACCTGATCTTTTGCTCAAATCATTGCCATGACCGATCTCTCCACCATCGCCCCACGCGACAAGGCCGAAATCCTGGCCCAGGCGCTGCCCTATATCCGCAAGTTCCATGGCAAGACCATGGTCATCAAGTATGGCGGCAACGCCATGACCGATCCGGAGCTGCAGCAGGACTTTGCCGAGGATGTGGTGCTCTTGAAGCTGGTGGGCATCAACCCGGTGGTGGTGCATGGCGGCGGCCCGCAGATCGAGCAGGCGCTGAACCGCCTGGGCAAGAAGGGCGAGTTCATCCAGGGCATGCGCGTGACCGATGCCGAGACCATGGAGGTGGTCGAATGGGTGCTGGCCGGCGAGGTGCAGCAGGACATCGTGGGCCTGATACACCATGCCGGCGGCAAGGCCGTGGGCCTGACGGGGCGCGATGGCGGGCTGATACGCGCCAAGAAGCTGAAGATGCTGGACAACAAGGATCCGAGCATCGAGTACGACGTGGGCCAGGTGGGTGACATCGTGGCCATAGACCCCAGCGTGGTCAAGGCGCTGCAGGACGACGCCTTCATCCCGGTCATCAGCCCCATCGGCTTTGGCGAGGAAAACGAGAGCTACAACATCAACGCCGACGTGGTGGCCAGCAAACTGGCCACGGTGCTGCAGGCCGAGAAGCTGGTGATGCTCACAAACATTCCCGGCGTGCTGGACAAGGCCGGCAAGCTGCTGCCCGAGCTGACGCCGCAGCAGATCGACGCGTTGATTGCCGACGGCACCATCTCGGGCGGCATGCTGCCCAAGCTGGCCGGCGCCATCGACGCCGCCAAGGCGGGCGTGAACGCGGTGCATGTGGTCGACGGCCGCGTGCCGCATTCCATGCTGCTGGAGATTCTGACGGATCAGGCCTACGGCACCATGATCCGCAGCAGCTGATAGGGCTGCCAGCGGTTGATCCGGCTTGGTTATTGGCTTTGCAGGAGCGGCTTCAGCCGCGAACGGCGCCATTCGCGGCTGAAGCCGCTCCTACGCACAGATGGCATCGACCGCTGTCAGATCAGTATTGTGCAGATGGCGAAAGTTACAAACCTTGAATAAAGTTGCAGCTTTGCCACGTAAGCAAATCCACCCATAGGCATATTGGCGCGCTGTGCGAGAATCAATTGCACACAATTGTTTCGATATGTCTAAATTCACGCCCGCCACCCCCGAATCGCCCACGCCCGATGAGTCACGCGCAACGCGTCGCCGCTTGCAGCCGGGCGAGCGGCGCGAACAGATATTGCAGGCCCTGGCGGCCATGCTGCAGCAGCCCGGCGCCGAGCGCATCACCACCGCCGCCCTGGCGCGCCAGCTGCAGGTGAGCGAGGCGGCGCTGTACCGCCATTTCGCCAGCAAGGCGCAGATGTTCGAGGGGCTGATCGATTTCATCGAGCACAGCGTGTTTTCCCTGGTGCGCCATATCGAGGAGCAGGGCGGCGAGGCCGACGGCGCCCAGCGCGCGGCGCGCATCACGGCCATGGTGCTGCAGTTTGGCGAGCGCAATCCGGGCATGGCGCGGGTCATGGTGGGCGATGCGCTGGTGTTCGAGAACGAGCGTCTGCAGCAGCGCATGAACCTGTTCTTCGACAAGATAGAGGCCCAGCTGCGCCAGTGTCTGCGCCCCGAGGCCGAGGGCGTGGCCGCGCCCTCGGTGGACGCGCAGGTGCGCGCCGCGGCGTTGTGCGACCTGATCCGTGGACGCCTGCAGCGCTACGCGCGTACGGGCTTTCGCCGACTGCCCAGCGAGCAGTTGGAGGCTACATTGGCGTTGTTGCTGTAAACGCCAATACCAGCCATTTGGCGACGCTGGCACTGGAATGTAGGAGCGGCTTCAGCCGCGAACGGCGGGGTTCGCGGCTGAAGCCGCTCCTACGAGAGACAGATGAGTTGCTTAATAGCGAGGCGTCCCGGCATTTCTGACCATGTCTGGGTTCGATAGCTTGTCCCGGGCGAACTAGTGGTTTACCCGTAAATACACAGTTCGGCCAACCGAGGACTGGCGCAAGTCCGCAGTTTTGTGCAAAATAGAACGATCGTTCGTTTTATTTTGCCCATGTCCTCACCCACCACCCCACGCAAGACCGCCGCGCCACGCCGCGAAGGCCGGGCCATGCACAAAGGCCAGCAGACCAAGGCCACCATCGTGGATGCCGCCCTGGGCCTGGCCACGCATATCGGGCTGGAGGGGCTGTCCATAGGCGCGCTGGCCGATGTGACGGGCATGAGCAAGTCGGGGGTGTTCGCGCATTTCGGCTCGCGCGAGGAGCTGCAGATCTCGGTGATCCGCGAATACCACCAGCGCTTCGAGCAGGAGGTGTTCTTTCCCGCCATGGAGGCGCCGCGCGGCGTTGGCCGCCTGCGCGCCATGTTCGGCAACTGGATGCAGAGCACCTCCATTGAGATCGACTCGGGCTGCATCTACATCAGCGGCGCCGTGGAGTTCGACGACCGCACCGG
>JAFEES010000594.1 GCA_018240995.1 Pseudomonadota bacterium
GAGCGCTCACTCGATTCCGTTGCCGGCGATTTGACGCTGATGCCCTCGGGTTATGACGTGCTGACGCCCCAGCCGACGGCGCATGCCGCGCTGGACGTGGATCTGTCGCAGCTGCGCGTGCCGGACATTGCCCTGGGCGACGACCCGGCGGCCCCCGCCGCCCAGCACCCCAGCGCCGGTTTCGGCATGGACAATGACAAGCTCGAACTGCGCTTCGAGCTTGATCAGCTGGACAAGAAGCGCTTTTGACCAAGCGCCGAAAGACGCTAACTCCGACTGCCCATCGCCTGCATCAGCTGCGCTGCGGCGGTCTCGGGTTGCTCGGCGTTCACCAGCGCCCGCACCACGGCGACTGAGCCCACGCCCGTGGCCAGCACCTGGCCAAACTGCGCCGGGCCTATGCCGCCAATGGCCACCAGCGGGTAGCCGCGCATCAGCCGCGCATAGCCTGCCAGGCGCGCCACGCCCTGGGGCACGGTGGCCATTTTCTTCAGCGTGGTGGGGAACACCGCGCCCATGGCGATGTAGCTGGGCGCGGCGGCGTCGGCGCGCAGCATCTCGGCGTAGCCATGGGTGCTGACGCCCAGGCGCAGGCCGCTGGCGCGCAGTTCGTGCAATTGCTCGGGTGTGAGCGCGTCCAGGTCTTCCTGGCCCAGATGCGCGCCGTAGGCGCCGGCGCCAATTGCCTCGCGCCAATGGTCGTTGATGAA
Source organism: Pseudomonadota bacterium (assembly GCA_018240995.1). Classification (GTDB taxonomy): domain Bacteria; phylum Pseudomonadota; class Gammaproteobacteria; order Burkholderiales; family Burkholderiaceae_C; genus Alicycliphilus. The sequence continues at coordinate 711 of JAFEES010000594.1, forward strand.
CAGCAGCGCCTTTGTGCCCTGCACGGCGGCGACGGCGGCTTGCACCTCGCGCACCACGGCGGCGGCATCGTCGGATTTGTAGCGCAACTGCACCGTGGGCACGCCGGCGCGTGCCATGCGGCCCACCCAGGCGGCGTCGGGCAGCACGGCGTACAGGCCCAGGGCCTGGGGGCAGGGCGCGAACGGCTGGGCGTGCGGGCGCGGCTGCAGGCCAAAGTCCGCGGGCTCATCGGGCCAGCGAGCGGCGTCGAAGCATCCCAGGCGGCGCGTCTGCGCGGCCCAGGCGCGCGCCAGGCAGTCGGCATCCTGGGCGATGAAGCCCAGCGCGCTGCAGGCGCTCAGGGCGGCGCGGTAGACCGGGTCGTCCGACCGGGCGGCGGGCACTGGTTGTGCCGGAAAGTCGGCATAGGCGGCACCATGGGCCTGCGCTATGGCCTGTTGCATCTCTTCAATGCCGGGCAGGGGGGCTGCGCTTGTCATGCTCAGGCCCGCGCCTTGTCGTGATGCCAGAACGGCGTGCCCAGCACCGGAGTGCTGGGCTGGGCGTTGTGGTGCTGCTCCATGGCGCCGGCCAGGCGCGCCGCGCGGCCGGCGGCCACGGCGTCGGCAAAGGCGCCGGCCATGGCCACGGGGTCTTGCGACAGGGCCACGGCGGTGTTCAGCAGCACGCCGTCAAAACCCCATTCCATGACCTGGGCGGCGTGCGAGGGCAGGCCCAGGCCGGCGTCCACCAGCAGCGGCACGCTCAGGCGCTCGCGCAGCAGCTGCAGCGCATAGGGGTTCATGGGGCCGCGGCCCGTGCCAATGGGCGCGGCCCAGGGCATGACGGCCTGGCAGCCCACGTCGACCAGGCGCTGGCATTGCACCAGGTCTTCGGTGCAGTAGGGCAGCACCTGAAAACCTTCCTTGATGAGGATGGCGGCGGCCTCCACGGTCTGCTGGGTGTCGGGCTGCAGCGTGTAGTCGTCGCCAATCACCTCCAGCTTGATCCAGGGCGTGTCGAACACCTCGCGCGCCATCTGCGCCGTGGTCACGGCCTCTTGCACGCTGTGGCAGCCTGCCGTGTTGGGCAGCACCGGCACGGCCAGGCTTTTCAAAAGCTCCCAAAAGCTGTTGCCGGCGTTGGTGGCGTTGATGCCCTGGCGGCGCAGCGAGGCCGTGACCATGGCCGGGCGCGCACGCTGCACCGCCGCCTGCAGCACGGCCGGCGAGGGGTAGCGCGCCGTGCCCAGCAGCAGGCGGCTGGCAAAGCTTTGGCCATAGAGGACGAAGGCGTCTGTAGTCATGGTTTTAGTCCTGTTTTGATAGCATTCTGCGCTTGTTTGATAAGCGTTGTAGGCGGTATTAACCGCCGGTGACGGGGGCAATCACCTCTACCCGGTCGCCTTCCTGCAACGCTTGGCTGGCATACCTTGCCCTGGGTACGAACACGGTGTTCACGGCCACGGCGAACGGCGGGCGCGGCGCCAGCAGCGAGAGCGCGTCCTGCACGCTGGCGTGCGCCGGCAGCTCGGTGGGTTGTTGGTTCAGCAAAATCTTCATGCAAAGGCGTGGCCCTGCAGGGCCAGGTCGAATTGGGAAGCCAGCGGCGATTGTCCCCGGTTCATCAACTCCAGCGCCACGTCGTGCAGCGCGGGGGCCTGCATGAAGCCATGGCGGTACATGCCGTTGATCTCCAGCACGCGCGGCTGCGTGATGCGCATGGCGGGCAGGTTGTCGGGCAGGGTGGGGCGGCACTGGGTGTTCAGCTCCAGGATGCGCCCCTCGGCGAAGCCGCTGTGGATGGTGTAGGCGGCCGAGAGCAACTCCAGCGCCGAGCGCACGCTCATGCCGGAGCGGTCGTCGGACTCGATCTCGGTGGCGCCGATCACGAACACATGGTTTTCCTTCGGCGCCACGTAGATCGAGTAGCGCGGGTGGATCAGCCGCGTGGGCCGTGCCAGCGTGACCTCGGGCGCGTGTATGCGCACCACCTCGCCGCGCACGCCGCGCAGACCCCGCCACTGCTGGCGCGCGCCCAGGCCACGGCAGTCGATGAGCCAGTCGGGCTGGCCCGCCTTGCCGGGCGAGAAGTCGGCCACCTCGCGCGGGCTGTGATAGTGCTGCTCCACGCCCAGGCGCTGCATGTCTTGTGCCAGGGCGGCAAACAGCTGGCGGTTGTCTATCTGCCCCTCGCCGGGCAGCAGCAGGCCCTGGGCGAAGCGGCCGGCCAAGGCCGGGTCGGCGGCGGCCACGCCGGCGGCATCCAGTGGCTGCATGGCGGGCAGGCCGGCGACCTCGGCCTGGCGGTGTTCGAACAGGCCGCGCAGGCGCGCCGCGTCGCCCGCGTCCTGGCGGTGCCAGACGATGAGCGTGCCGTTTTGCTGCCAGTACACGGGCGCCGGCAGCGGCGCAATCAGCTCGGGCCAGCGTGCCAGGGCATGCTGGCCCATGCGCACGATGCTGGCCTCGGCCACTACCGACTCTGCCAGCGGCGCGACCATAGCCGCGGCCACATAGGCGGCCGAGGCCACGCCGGCGGGCCCGCCGGCCTCGAAGACCTGCACGCGATGGCCCTGGCGCGCCAGGCTGGTGGCCAGCAGGCTGCCCAGGAGGCCTGCGCCCAGGATGGTGATCGATGAAGAGGGAGAAAGCAGTGGCTGCATGGTGTGTCTTGTCCGCAATCCAATCGAAACCGTGTGGGGACAAAACACAGGGGGCGTAGCCCTGGTGGCTGAAAACTCCCCACGCCAGCATGACCTGGATCGGGTGCGGAGGGTATTTCTCAGTCGCCCGCCCGCGTAGGCTGGGGACACCCCTGTTTCGTCCGTGGAGCGGCATTACAGCACAGCCGCCAAGACCCCAGTGTTGACCTGGGGCAGAACTTGCACCGGTCATAATTTTTGCCATGAACACTTCCAAGACTGAAGCGCCGCGCTACGCACGCGTGCTGTCCATCGCCGGCTCCGACAGCGGCGGCGGCGCCGGCATACAGGCCGACCTCAAGACCTTCAGCGCCCTGGGCTGCTACGGCATGACGGCAATCACGGCGATCACGGCGCAGAACACCCAGGGCGTGCGCGCCATCCACGGCGTGCCGCCCGAGATGCTGCGCGCGCAGATCGACGCCGTGGTCGAGGACATAGGCGTGGACGCGGTGAAGATAGGCATGCTGCATTCGCCCGAGGTGGTGCGGGTGGTGGCCGATGCCATCCGCCGCTACGACCTGCCCAACGTGGTGCTGGACCCGGTGATGGTGGCCACCAGTGGCGACCGCCTGATCGCCGAGGAGACCGTGGGCCAGCTGGTGCGCGAGCTGTTCCCGCTGGCGGCCCTGGTCACGCCGAATCTGGACGAGGGCGGCTGGCTGCTGGGGCGCGAGGTCAAGGGCGAGGACGAACTGGCCGATGCGGCGGATGCGCTGCTGGCCCTGGGCGCACGCGCCGTGCTGCTCAAGGGCGGGCATCTGCCGGGCGAGCATGTGGTGGATTTGCTGGCCCTGCCCGGGGGCGAGCAGCATCGCCTGGCCTCGGCGCGCATCGCCACGCGCAACGGCCATGGCACGGGCTGCACGCTGTCGTCGGCGATTGCCGCGCAGCTGGCGCTGGGCCTGGATCTGGTGGCCGCCGTGCAGGCGGGGCGCCGCTACATTCTGGGCGCCATCGCCGCTGGCGCCGCCGTGCACACGGGCCGCGGCCATGGGCCGCTGAATCATGGCTATGCGCCCGTGGCGCAGGTGATTTTGTAGTATTTTTTGGCT
>JAFEES010000595.1 GCA_018240995.1 Pseudomonadota bacterium
GTTCCAGCACATCGGGTGACAGTGCATGGGCTGGTTTGAAGTAAGCCAGCCGGAACAACTTGCCGTAGAACTTGAAGCCGTGGCGCAGCACATGCAGGCTGCCCTTGATATCTAGTTCCTTGCCCAGCGCATCCAGCAACATCGGCTGTAGATTGGCTCCGTGCAGCGCGGCCATCTCGGCCCACAGCTTGGGCTGAGTGGCTTCAATGAAAGCGAACGCCCGCGCCGGGAACAATGCCCGCGCCTTGTCCCATTCGGCGTTGGTGCCGGGCAACCAGCCGCCCTGCTTGAGCAGCAGGTCTTCAACGTGAAACTCAAAGGCGCGTTCGGTGGTTTGGCCGGGCATCAGGGTCTTCCTCAGATCGTTCCGTTGATCTCGTAGGCGCGGTATTTCAGCCACTTGGCAATGCCATCGAGATCGGGAAAAAGTTGTTTGTCGAATACGCCGTACTTGTCCAGGCGTCGGCGGATGTCTTCATGCGCAGCCTGTTTGATGACGATTTCCAGATAGTCCTTCTCGTCCAGCGGCCGCATGGGTTGCCAGCAGGCCAGCAGCACACCGTCCTGCGCGCGGATGCGCGGCGACACATGCGGTGGGTCGTAGATTATGTTTTCGCTGATCTTGAACGGCGTTGGCAATTCCAGCGGGCCGACATCGGCGCTCAGGTCCGCGCTGTCGGTAGGCGTTGTGGTGTCGGTTGTGGCGGCGACCGGTGTGCTGTCGTCCGTGCTGAAGTCAGCGTAGGCGTCGTCTTCGGGTTCGCTGGCAGATTCTGTGGCCGCATCGCCTACCGGTTTTACCTGCGCCGCCTGCCCGCGCTTCAAATCGGCATAGCGTTTCGGATTGGAAATCAGTGCATAGACCGCGCTGTCTGCACTGCGGCCACTGGTATTGCGAACGGCGAAATACAGCGCCACCAGTGGGTTGGTTGTCCAGTCCATAAAGCGTGTGGGCAGGCCGTGGTGCTGCGCGATGGCCAGTTCTTCCCACGCGGTTTGTGGCCGGTGCTGCACGTAGGTAAGCAGGTGATTGCTGAAAGTTTCCAGCACCTCCGCCTCTTTGCATTCGCGCTCAGCCAGCGGCAGCTTTTCGAGATACGGGTAACGCGCCACGGATGGAGTCAGTGGATAGCCTTCCGTCGCACGCTTGCTTTGCCCACGAAAATAAAGACGGCGCTTGCCTTCGCCGTTTTGCCCCAATTCGCTGTGGATGGTGTTGAGGTATTCGTCGAAACTCTCAATCTCGAACGGCGTGCTCATGCCAACTCCCGCACGTCGATCTTGCCGGTGACGGCGGAGGTGATAAGGGCTTGGCGGTATTCGGTGAGGCGATCAACGACTTCAACTGCCTGACCGACAAGAGCGTCAAGCTCGCCCGTTTTGGCGGCAAGGTAGTCAGCAATGGTCGCTTGCTCATTTGGAGGAGGAACCGGAAGCTGAATGCCACCAAGCCGATCAGCCGTAAGCTTGGGCTGTGCGGCGCCAGTAATCAGCGGTGAAAAGTCAAAAGTTTCTAAAGTGGCGACCCAGTACCGAATGTCGCCAGCAAGCGGTTTGAGGATGTGCGCGTGGTTGTTCACCCAGTATTTTCCGGTCGCCAGAAAGGCAAGCGGCGTACTGCGGGAGAGAAGATTTGCGCCATCTTCTGCCACCAGAACCAGGGGTTCGTCGAAAAGATAGTCATCGACCATATCAATGACACCTGATGCACCGTAGTACGGATATAGCTTTTCAAGGTCAGCGCGTTCCTCGCTGGAAAGCGGGATGCGGCGAGAGTCGCAATTTCTGAAAATGTAGCGCACAGCTTTCGCCGTCCAATGCTTCGGAATTTGCCCCAACCAATCCACCCCCGAATCTTTCATCTCCGGATTCGGTTCCAGCCCCGCCGCCTTGGCGGCTTCGGGGGGCAGGCCACGGGTGACGGTGCTGGCGATGAGTGCCTGCCTCTTTTCCTTGAGCTTGCAGATGAGCTGACGCTTTTGCGCCACCAGCGCATCAATCTGCGCGGTCTTGGCATTGAGGAAGCGGGCGATGGTTTGTTGTTCGTCGAGCGGTGGCAAAGGAATGCGAAAGTCCTTTGCAAATTCGGGTGGCACGCGTTTCTGGCCACCGGCGCCGTACATTTCCGATTCGCCCAGCATCCTGAACGTATGCGAGATCGTTAGGTAAAACAAAAACTGTTTATCGAGGTGCTTGCCTGCGCGGAGCACGTGCAGCTCCGTTGTGCCGAAACCCACCCCATTCTTCAGTCCACTTGCGATGGCGCCTTTGCCGTTCTCAAAGCAAGGCGTAATTTTGGCAATGACAACATCGCCATCCTCAAACGCCGTATAGCCTGATCCTATTTCGTCGAGCGGTTTTGTGCGCTCAAGATTAAGACCGCCATATTCCCCCACAGCTTCCATCGGCACGAATGAAACTTCGTCTGTGTCATCCAGTGCACGCGCACGGCGCGCTGGCGGATTGACAGCCATGACAAAGCGGCCACGGATTTGATCCCATGCTTCGGGTAAAGCATGTAGCCAACTTTCGTTTGCAGGTTTGTACTTTTCATATGGCATTGCTTTCACGCCACAGCCTCCCTGAACAGCCAGCCGCGCGTTTCTGCTTGTGCTCGCAGAAGCTTGGATTTCTTCTCAATTGCTTTTTTATCGAATGCCTTGAAATTGACCGAGCAATGCTCCGGGTGGGGATTGCCGTCCTCGATCACCGTGAGCGCCTGCGCGGTGCACTCCGTATGCGACACCGCTTGCACGCCGACGGACTTGCAGGCCGGGTTGGCGATGAAGCGCTGCCAGGATGCTTCGGCAGTCACGCGATCACCATCATCCACCGACAGCAGAAGCTCATCCTTGGGCGTGGGGCGGAAGGCCTGCGAGGTGACGCGGCCATCCTGAACAAAACTGGGATGAATCTGGCGCAGCAGCAGGGTATCGGGCGTCATCCTAAAGCCTCCTGCAACTGGGCCAACGCCTCATTCAGGGCTGTCCAACCCGAACCGTCTTCCGCAGCAAGCAACAGCGCTTGCTCACGGGTTTCACCCGTGGCTGTGTGGACGGCCTGATAGTCAGCGGCCAAATTCGGCAGGGTGATTTCCAGCGAAATCTCCCAACTGCCTAGCGTCCATTCGGCCTGCACCCCGCCTTCCGGCGTGGGATACAGGTGTGGCAAAGGCAGGTCTGTGCTGAAACGCTCGTCGAAGGCAAGCGCCAGACGAATGAGGGAAGCTCGATCCGGTGCACGGCCTTTGCCGTCCAGCCAGCCGTCTTGCAGTTGCGCCAGTTCTTCAAGGCGAGTTTCGATGTCCAGCGGGTCCAGCGGCGTAACGTGTTCGACCGACTCGAAACACTTGGGGCGGTCGGCGCGGTCACGCTGGATGACGCCCTTGATAGCGACGGTGACACCGGTTCGGTAGCCGACCGCGGCTTCAAGAACGGTTTTTCGATGCGCTTCAAGCAATGGCGCTTTGAGTTTGGTGCCGTTGCGAAGCTCCAGTTCAAAGCCGTGATCGGCCTGATCGACCTCTGGGATTCGACCTTTGAGGGTGACTTCCTCGGTCCAGCTTTCTGCCTGCGAGGCGCGCAGCAAGTGTTCGCGTATGGCCGGTGTCAGCGAAGCGGTCTGCCCGTTGCTGCGGGCAAACTCCATGGCCTCGCCTTCGTGCAGGCCGCGACCGAAGCGGTCGAAGTAGCGCAGCAGCTCGGGCGGCAAGGCGGGTTGCTGCCCGTGTTCGGCAGCGGCGATGGCTTCGACGATCTGATCCTTGGCTTGGTCAAAGTAGTCGGCATCTGCCGAGGGAAACAGGGTGGCGAAGGCCATGGCAATCACCGGAATGGCGCTGCCTTCTTCCACCGCTGTCAGGTGCAGTTCCAGCCCCTTGGTGAAGCCCTTCGGCGTGCGCTGGCGGTCGGGGTGCACGGTAAGGTACTGGCGCTTGGCCACTTCGATCAGCATTTCTTCCAGTGCGGAAAAATCCTTGAGGATGTCCAGCGGCAGCGTGTGCGCATCGAAGCGCCTGCCCACGAGGCGTGGGCGCAGGAATTCTTGGTTCATGGTGTGCTCTCCTGCCAGATCGTCCTCTGTTCCCAATCTGCCGGGAAGCCCATGCGCTTCAAATCAATGGTGTGCTGTACCAGCAATGATTTCAGGCGCTGCTTCCAGT
>JAFEES010000059.1 GCA_018240995.1 Pseudomonadota bacterium
GCGTTCCCCTGCCCCAACCCTTGCCATCGTCATCCCCGCGCAGGCGGGGATCCAGCGCACCCCGGCAACGCTCCTCGATCGCCGCCTGCGCTGCTATGACGGCGGTGGTGGGGGCGTCGCGCGGCGCTATCGATAACTGAAAAGCCATTGCCCATGTTCCGCCGCCTCCCCCGCCCCGCCATGGCCGCGCCGCGCGCGCCCTGGCGCTGGGCGCTGGCCGGCCTGTGCCTGGGGGTGCTGCCGGCGCTGGTGCTGTGGGCGCCGGCGCGCTGGCTGGCGGCCGCGGTGCTGCAGGCCAGCGGCGGCCAGCTGCAGCTGCGCCAGCCCGAGGGCACGCTCTGGACGGGCTCGGCCCAGCTGGTGCTCACCGGCGGCGCCGGCAGCGAAGACCAGGCCGCCCTGCCCGGGCGCGTACGCTGGCAGCTGCGCCCGGCCTGGGGCGGCGCCCAGGCGCGCGTCGTGGCCGATTGCTGCACCTCCACGCCGCTGCAGCTGCGCGCGGCCCTGGGCCTGGACGCGCTGCGGGTGCAGATGGCCGACGGCCAGAGCCAGTGGCCGGCCGGTGTGCTGGCCGGCCTGGGCACGCCCTGGAACACCGTGCAGCCGCAGGGCCAGCTGCAGCTGGTCACCACCGGCCTGGCCCTGCAATGGGCCAGGGGGCGCATGCAGCTGCAGGGCCAGCTGCGGCTGGATGCGCTGGGCATGTATTCGCGCCTGTCCACGCTGCGGCCCATGGGCAGCTACCGTCTGCTGCTGCAGGGCGGTGCCGGCGGCGAGGCGCCGACGCTGCAGCTGTCCACGCTGGACGGGGCGCTGCTGCTGTCGGGCAGCGGCCAATGGGTGGGGCAACGCCTGCGCTTTACCGGCGAGGCCAGCGCCGCGCCCGAGCGCGAGGCGGCCCTGGCCAATCTTCTGAACATCATCGGACGGCGCAGCGGCGCGCGTTCCATCATCACCCTGGGGTGACCCTATGCCTTCCTCTTTTCGACGCCCCCTGCGAATTGCTCTGCATTCAGTAGCTGCCTGCGCTTTTCTGGCGTGCGCAAACGCGCAAATCCATGCCCAAACGCCAAGCAAGGCGGGCCACCCCAGCGTGCGCCCCAGCGAGCCGGTGACGCTGAACTTCGCCAACGCCGACATCGACGCCGTGGCGCGCACCATGGCCACCATCACCGGGCGCAACGTGGTGGTCGATCCGCGCGTAAAGGGCCAGATCACCCTGGTGACCGAAAACGCCGTGACGCCGGCCGCGGCCTTCCAGCAGTTCCTGGCGGCGCTGCGCCTGCAGGGCTTCACGGTGGTGGAGTCCGGCGGGCTGTACAAGGTGGTGCCCGAGGCCGACGCCAAGCTGCAGACCGGCGCCGTGAGCGTGACCCAGGGCGGCGCGGGCAGCGCGCCCGCGGGCGGGCAGATCGTGACGCAGATCTTCAAGCTGAACTTCGAGAACGCCAACAACCTGGTGCCGGTGCTGCGCCCCCTGATCAGCCCGAACAACACCATCAACGTGAACCCGGGCAACAACTCGCTGGTGATCACCGACTATGCCGACAACCTGCAGCGCCTGGCGCGCATCATCGCCGCCATGGACGTGTCCAACGCCACCGACCTGGAGGTGATACCGCTGCAGCACGCCCTGGCCTCGGAGCTGGCGCCGCTGGTGTCGCGCCTGATCGAGGGCGCGGGCGGCACCGGGGCCACGGCGGCGGCCCAGGGCCAGACCGACACCTCCTTCAAGACCACGCTGCTGGCGGAGCCGCGCAGCAACGCGCTCATCGTGCGCGCGGCCAACCCGGCGCGGCTGGCGCTGGTGCGCTCGCTGGTGGCCCGGCTGGACCAGCCCGCCGCGCCCGGCAGCTCGGCGGCCAGCGGCAACATCCATGTGGTGTACCTGAAGAACGCCGACGCGGTGAAGCTGGCGGCCACGCTGCGCGCCGCGATGAACGCCGGCAACCTGGTGGGCGGCGGCGTCGGTGGCGATGTGGGCGGCATCGGCACGGCGGGCAGCGCCGCGGGGCTGGGCGGCGGCCTGGCGCAAAGCGGCGCCAGTGGCATGGGGCAGCAGGGCGGGCTGGCGCGGGGCATCAGTGGCACCGGCGGCGGTGGCCTGGGCGCCGGCGTCGGCACGGGCTCGGGCCTCAATCGCGGCGGCAGCAGCAACCAACCCAGCACCGGCGGGCAGATACAGGCCGACCCGACCACCAATTCGCTCATCATCACCGCACCCGAGCCGCAGTACCGCCAGCTGCGCGCCGTCATCGACAAGCTCGACGGCCGGCGCGCCCAGGTGCTGATCGAGAGCCTGATCGTCGAGGTCAGCGCCAACAAGGTGGCCGAGTTCGGCATCCAGTGGCAGGGCGTGATGGGCCGCTACGGCAACACCCTGGGCGTGCTGGGCACCAATTCGGCCGTGGCCGGCACCAACATCCTGGACCTGGCCCTGGCGGCGGCCAGCGGCAACGCCAGCGCCATCGCCCAGGCCAAGCCCCAGCCGGGCATGAACTTTGCCCTGGCGCCGCGCATCAACGGCAAGTACTACCTGGGGGCGCTGGCCAACTTCCTGGAGAACACCGGCGACGCCAACGTGCTGTCCACGCCCAACCTGATGACGCTGGACAACGAGGAGGCGCAGATCATCATCGGCAACAACGTGCCCTTCGTCACCGGCTCGTATGCCAACACCACCGGCGCCAACACCGTCAACCCCTTCACCACCGTGGAGCGCAAGGACGTGGGCCTGATGCTGCGCGTGCGCCCGACGATCAACGAAAACGGCACCGTCAAGCTGACGCTGTACCAGGAGGTGTCGAAGATCGACAGCTCCACGCTGACCAACCAGAACGGCCCCTCGACGAGCAAGCGTTCCATCGAGTCCACGGTGCTGGTGGACGACGGCAGCGTCATCGTCATCGGCGGCCTGCTGGAGGACAGCTACTCGCTGGGCCAGGACAAGGTGCCGCTGATGGGCGACCTGCCGGTGGTGGGCGGGCTGTTCCGCAACGAAAAGCGCCAACGCCAGAAGACCAACCTGATGGTCTTCCTGCGCCCCATGGTGATACGCGACAGCGCCACCAGCGACGCGCTGATGGTCGATCGCTACGAGGCCATACGCGCGCTGCAACAGGTCACCCAGCCCGAGCCCAGCACGGTGATGCGCGGCGTCTCCAACGCGCCCGTGCTGCCGCCGCTGCAGGGCGGCGGCGCCACGGGACTGCCGCCGGCCCCGCCGCCGCTGGCACCGCTGGTGCCGGGCGGCATGCGGCCGGCGCGTGCCACGCCGCCCGCGGCCGAGCAGCCGCCCCTGTCACCCAACTGAGAGCCCAGGCATGCGCCACCCCCTGCCCTACGCCTTTGCGCGCAGCAGCCAGCTGCTGCTGGAAGACGACGGCCAGCAGCTCGTGCTGTGGCACGGCCCCGCGCCGGATGCCGCCGCGCTGTCCGAGGTGCTGCGCAAGCACGCCGTGCAGCAGTTCATGCAGCTGGACGCCGCGCCGCTGGCCCAGCGCATCAGCGCCGCCTACGCGCAAAGTGAATCCAGCGCCGCCACCGTGGTCAGCGAGGTCGAGGAAGAGGCCGACCTGTCGCGCATGATGCAGGAGCTGCCCGCCGTGGAAGACCTGCTGGAATCGGCCGGCGACGCGCCCATCATCCGCATGCTCAACGCCCTGCTCACCCAGGCCGTGCGCGACGGCGCCAGCGACATCCACATCGAGCCCTACGAGCGCCACTCCAGCGTGCGCTTTCGCGTGGACGGCACGCTGCGCGAGGTGGTGCAGCCGAATCGCGCACTGCACGCGGCGCTGATCAGCCGCCTGAAGATCATGGCGGATCTGGACATTTCCGAAAAGCGCCTGCCGCAGGACGGCCGCATCAGCCTGCGCTTGGGGACAAGAGCCATCGACGTGCGCGTCTCCACCCTGCCCAACGCCCATGGCGAGCGCGCCGTGCTGCGCCTGCTGGACAAGAGCGAAAGCAAGCTGACGCTGGAATCGGTGGGCATGCAGGGCGACGTGCTGGCGCGCCTGGAGGGCCTGATCGCCCAGCCGCACGGCATCATCCTGGTCACCGGCCCCACCGGCTCGGGCAAGACCACCACGCTGTACGCCGCGCTGGCGCGCCTGGACGCCAGCCGCAGCAACATCATGACGGTGGAAGACCCCATCGAATACGAGCTGCCCGGCGTGGGCCAGACCCAGGTCAATGCAAAAATCGACCTGAGCTTCGCCAAGGCCCTGCGCGCCATCCTGCGCCAAGACCCGGACGTGATCATGATCGGCGAGATCCGCGACTTCGAGACGGCGCAGATCGCCATCCAGGCGTCCTTGACCGGCCACCTGGTGCTGGCCACGCTGCACACCAACGACGCCGCCAGCGCCATCACGCGCCTGACCGACATGGGGGTGGAGCCGTTCTTGCTGTCCTCGTCACTGCTGGGCGTGCTGGCCCAGCGCCTGGTGCGCAAGTACTGCGGCCACTGCCATGGCGGCCCGAACGGCACGGGCTGCGAGCATTGCGGCCACACCGGCTACGCCGGGCGCACCGGCGTGTTCGAGCTGCTGGTGGTAAACGACGCCATCCGCGCCCAGATCCACGGCCAGGCGGCCGAGGCCGAGGTGCGCGCCCAGGCCCTGGCCGGGGGCATGAGCCTGATGCGCGAAGACGGCGAACGGCTGGTGCAGGCCGGCATCACCAGCCGCGAGGAACTGCTGCGCGTGACGCGCGATTGACAGCGCAGCGGCGCCGCCGCTACGCTGGCGCATGCTCCCTAATCGGTGCGGCCTTCGGCCAATCGTCATTGCAGCCATCGCCGCCCTGCTGGCGGCCGGCGCGCCTGCAGGCGCGCAAACCAGCGCTCCCCGGCGCATCGTCTACCTGGGCACGGGCCCGAGCGAGTCGGTGCGGGTCTGCATGAACCAGTTGCGCACCGCCCTGCAAGAGTCCGGCTGGTCGTTCGACGGCCAACTGGCGCTGGAATGGAACGACGCGGGCAACGATCCTACCCAACTCGCCCCGATCGCCCGGGCGATCGTGGCCAGCCGGCCCGATGTGCTGCTCGCAACCGAGGACATGCCGAACGACGCCCTGATGAAGGCCACGCAGAAGCTGCCCATCGTCGTCATAGGCGCGACCAACCTGCACCACGTTCTTGATGCGCAGTTGCGCCCGCTGGCCAATGTCACTGGCGTCTCGCTGGGCCTGAACAACCAGTACGCGATCAAGCCGGTGGAGGTGTTGCTGCAGGCGTTTCCGACGGCCCGCCGCATTGGCCTGATGGAAAACAACGACCAGCCCGGGCACGACGACGGGGGCTCTGTCGGGCCGATCACGGCCATGGTGAGGCAGATCGGCGCCGAATTGGTGCGCGTGAAGTTCTCGGGCGAGGCCGGCATTGCCGGCGCCTGGGACGAGCTGGCCCGGCGCAAGGTCGATGCCGTGATGATCCGGCCGGATGCCTCGGCGTTTCTCGGCGAGCACGCGCGGCAGGCGCAGCGGGTGCGCCTGCCGGCGATCGCACACAACTCCTGGTTTGCCACCCGCCACGGCGGCCTGCTCAGCTACGGCTCCGTCGGACGCGTCAACATGTGCGGACGCGGAGCGCGCTATGTGGATCAGTTGCTGCGTGGTCGCCCGGTGGCCAAGCTGCCGGTCGAGGAGTTGTACGAGGCGGCGCTGGTCGTCAACCTCGATGCCGCCGAGCGCCTGGGTGTGACACTGCCGCCCGCGCTGATAGAACGCGCCAACCGCCTGATCCGGCCGGGCGAGCGCGCACTGCCCCCGCGCGCCGACGCCGAGAACACCCGCTGATGCGCCCGCTCGGCCACCGCCTATGGCAGACCTACGCCTTGTGGGTGGCCGGGCTGGTCACGCTGGCGCTCACGGTCAGCGGCTTCGTACAGCTGTGGCTGATCCAGCGCGAGACACGCACCGCGGTTCAGGCGCAGCAGGCCCTCGAAGCCACCAAGGCATCGGCCCGGATCGAGCGCTTCATCAGCCAGACCGGCACCTTGCTGGGCGCCAGCCTGTCGCTGCTCGATTCCGGCCACGTCGGCGACGCGGACGCCGACGTGCAGATCGAGCTGTACCGCCTGATGAAGCAGTCGCGCGTGGTCGAGGAGCTCTACTGGATCGACCAGCACGGCCAAGAGCGCGTGCGCATCTCGCGCATGGGGCTGGATCGCATCGGCCAGCGCGAGGATCGCAGGCAGTCGCCCGAGTTTTTGCAAACAAGCGCCGAGACGATGTGGTTCGGCCCGGTCACATTCGCCGTCAACCAGCCGCGCGTGGTGATGGCGCGGCGCGGCAGGCGCGCGGAGAGCGGCGTGCTCGCCGCGCAGATCGAACTCGCGCAGTTGCGCGACATCATCGAAGAGACCCGCTTTGGCAGCGAAGGCTACGCCTACGTCGTCGACGGCGATGGGCGCCTGCTGGCGCATCCCGACTTTCTCCAGGTGCTGGCCCTTCCCGACGGGGCTTCTCGCCCGCCGGTGCGTGCGGCGATGGCCGGCGGCAACGGCGGCGCGCTGATCGAGTTCGACACCCCCGAGGGCCAGGCCATGGTCGCCCGTGCGGCGGCACTGAGCGTGCCTGGCTGGCGCCTGATCACCGAACAGCCTCGCACCGAAGCGTACGCGCCGGTGCGCCGCGCGCTGGCCACGGCGCTGCTGATGCTGGTGCTGGCCGTGCTGGCGGGCTCGGGCGTCGGCATCGTGCTGGCGCGCCGGGTGGTGCGGCCGATCCAGCACCTTGCCGAGAGCGCTGACCGCATCGGCGAAGGCCAGCTGGACTACCGTATCGACCTGCCACGCAACGACGAGCTGGGCCAGCTTGCGGCCCGCTTCAACCAGATGACCGAACGCCTGGGCGACTCGTTGCGGCTGCTGGAGACCCGCGTCACCGAACGCACGCAAGAGCTGGCCGAGGCCAACGCCATGCTGGATGCCAGGCGCCAGGAGGCCGAGCTGGCCAGCCAGGCCAAGACGCGTTTCCTGGCATCGGCCAGCCACGACCTGCGCCAGCCGCTGCACACCATCAGCCTGCTGGTGGGGGTGCTGCGCCGCCAGGCGGTCGCGCCCGAGGTCGGCCAGCTGGTGGGCCACATACAGTCGTCGGTCGCGGCCATGGAGACGTTGTTCGTCGGCCTGCTCGACATCTCCCGGCTGGATGCCGGCATGTCCCGGCCCGTGCTGGGCGACCATGGCCTGGCCGAGCTGCTGCACCGGGTGGCGGCGAGCCACGCGCCCGAGGCCGAGCGCAAGCGACTGCGCCTGGCCGTGGTGCCTTCGCGCTGCGCGGTGCGCACCGACGCCGTGCTGCTGGAGCGGTATTGAACAACCTGGTGTCCAACGCCATCCGCTACACCGAGCGCGGCAAGGTACTGGTCGGGTGCCGGCGGCGGCCCGGCGGCATCGAGCTGCAGGTATGGGACACCGGCATCGGCATCGCGCCGGCCCACCTGCCGCATGTCTTCGAGGAGTTCTTCCAGGTGGGCAACCCGGAGCGCGACCGCAGCCAGGGGCTTGGCCTGGGCCTGGCCATCGTCAAGCGCACGCTGGATCTGCTGGGGCATGCGCACACGCTGCGCTCGGCGCCGGGCCGGGGCAGCTGCTTTTCCATGCTGCTGCCGCCGGCAGCCGAGGCGCTGCCGGTGGCGGCGCCGCTGCCGCCGGCCCTGGCAGGCGGGCGGCGCATCGCCGGTGCGTTCATCGTGGTCATAGACGACGAGGCCGACACGCGCCGCGCCATGCAGGCGCTATGCCACAGCTGGGGGGCGCATGTGCTCACCGCGGCGTCTGCCCGGCAATGCCTGGCGCTGCTGGGCGAACACCTGCGCTTTCCCGACCTGATTCTGTGCGACTACCGGCTGGGCCAGGGCCACGACGGCCTGGGCGCGGTGCAACGCATCCGCGCCCACATCGGCCAGGCGGTGCCGGCGATCATCATCACCGGCGATATCGGCGCCACCGACCTGCGGCGCGTGGCCGATGCGGGGCTGCCGCTGCTGCACAAGCCGGTTGGGGCGGAGCGACTGCTGGCGGCGATGGAGGAGGCGCTGGAGGCTCACCCAACCGGGGGAGGCGCGGCGCCGCAAAACGGTGCAGACTCCAGCCATGACGATCCTGCTGATCGATGACCATGCGCTGTTCCGCGACGGTGTCGCGCTGCTGCTCAGGGAGCTTGATCCAGCGGTGCAGGTCTTGCATGCCGCCAACCTCGGCCAGGCGCTGGCCGCCCTTGACGCAGACCTGGGCATCGACCTGATTTTGCTCGACCTCATCCTGCCCGGCGCACACGGCTTCCAGGCGCTGGAGGCGATACGCGAGCGGCATCCCGGCGTGCCGCTGGTCATGCTGTCGTCGCAAGAGGATCAGGTCACCGTGCTGCGCGCCATCCAGCTCGGGGCCATGGGTTTCATCCCCAAGTCGGCCTCGTCGCAGCAGATGTTCGATGCGCTGCGCACGGTGCTCGCGCACGGCATCTATGTGCCCCCGCTGAACCTGGCGGGCATTGTGCTGGCAGTGCCCGCGCAGCCGCGCACCAGCCCCGCCGAGCTCGGGCTCACCCCGCGCCAGACCGAGGTGCTGCGGCTAATCCTTGAAGGCAAGCCGATGAAGCTGATCGCGCGCGAGCTGGGCCTGAGCCACAACACCGCCAAGACCCATGTCAGCGCCGTGCTGCGCGCCCTGTGCGTCACCACGCGCACCCAGGCCATCGTGGCGGCCAGCCGCATGGGACTGGTGTTGGGCCGCGACGCTTCCTGAGCCGCGGTGCGTGCCGGGCAGCATCGACGCGGTCTTGCGGCTGCTTCTTCATGGTTAGCCACAAATCTCAGAAAGCGCCAGTTACTCCTCCTCCCTCTGGGCATGGGTATCTACACAAGTCCCTGCGCTGGGCCTTCCTCCCCTCTCCCCTTGCGGGAGAGGGAAAAATGGCCGAAAAGCCTTGCTGATGTTGCGTGACACGCTATAAAAATATGTAGGCATACACCAATCGAACCGCATGGCAGCCGGCTGTCTCGCCCAACTGGGTGATGCGAGCGAGAAGTGTTTCCTTTAGCTTTCCCGGTGTCGCAAGACAAAAACCGAAACCACCGAGACAGCGAGGCTCATCATGCGATACAGCAACGGCACCCGGCTACCCTACTCCCTCTCCATCCTCGCCGCGCTGGCCATGGCGGCCTGCGGTGGTGGGGGTGGAGGCACCAGCGACCCAGGCACGGGCAGCGGCAGCGGCGGCAGCGGCGGCAGCGACGCCAGCGTCACCCTCAGCGGCGTAGTCGCCGCCGTCGGCACCCTGAAGAACGTCGTCGTCTGCCTGGATCTGAACGGTAACGACGCCTGCGACGGCGACGAGCCCGCATCTGCCGCCACCGGGGCCGACGGCAAATACAGCCTTGCAACCACCAGCTCGAAAGCGGCTGCGGCGCGTTTGATCGCCCCCGTCAAGACGGGCGATCCCGCCGCAGCCACGACGGCCATCGACTCCCAGTTGCCTGCCGAGGCCGCCACGCCGGCCAATTACGTACTCAAGCGCCCGGCCGGCTCGGGCGGGGCCATCAACCCACTGACCACGCTGGTGCAGGCCGGCGTGGCCGCCGGCATGAAGGAGAGCGATGCGCGCGCCAATGTGGCGTTGCAACTGGCCATAGACGCGGCCAAGATCGACAACTATCAGGACGACCCTGCCTGGGATGCCGCCCAGGTGCGCGATACCACCCGCACGGCGGCGGCGCTGGTCTCGGCCATGCTGCGCCAGGGCGTTGCCCTTGAAGTGGGCGACCAGCAGGCGGCCGCGCCCGCATCGACCACGCTGCGCCAGCTGAACTACAGCGCCCCGGGCGGCTACTACGTACGCACGGTTGACCAGCAGGCCAAGGCAGCTGGCAGCGCAGAGGTGCCGTCGGTCGATGCGCGCAGCGGCAAGAGCGGCGGCGTGGACATGACCGAGGAAGCGCTCTATGGCAGCGCCTACCTTACCCCCAGCGGCTGGAAATACTGCAACCGTAGCGCGCTGCTGCGCAGCTCGCTGGGCAACCCGAAGCGCACGGTGTATTGCGAGGGCCAGACCACGCTGGGCTGGAACCGTGTGAACAGTGTGGCCGGCGAGGCCATGGCCACGCTGGTGAACCGCTGGCAGGCCATGCCGTCCAACACCATCAATGCCGGCATCTCGACAACGGCGTTGACAGGCAAGCTGGGCACTGCCGCATTCGCCGCAGGCGCCGAGGAATGGATACGCACCAATGTGGAGCTCGCGCCCAGCATCACCATCACCAACCTAGGCAGCCGTGGCCTGCCGCAGAGCCGCAACACGCTGGAGGCGGTGATCGCGTACTACCCGACCTCGGGTGCGGCGTCGCCCACCGGCGCCAACACCTTGAGCCTGGCGCTGACCAGCAGCGCACTGAAGGCCTTGCGCGCGTCGTTCGCCCCCACCAGCGCCACCCAGGGCACGGCCACGTACTACGAATGCGACCTGAACGAAGCGCAGACCGTGGTCTCCAACTGCGCCGCCATCGCCGCCAAGGGCAGCTACAGCATCGACACGATCAACGGCGCGCGCGTGCTGCGTTTTGCCGGGCAGCCGGCGACCCCGGCGCTCAACTACCAGGTTGCCTACGCGGAGATCCAATGGACTGCCGGCGACCCGAGCAGCCGCTGGGTCTACCGTGCGCACGAGATCAAGCCTGACATCAGCTCACGCCTGTCCACCACCAACCGCTTGAACGACACGGCCTGGGCGGCGCTGAAGGCGCAGCTGGGTCTGTGATTTCCCCGGGGCGAGGCGGGCAGCCGCCCGCCTGCCGCCCATTCCATTGATTGCCGCAGAAGCGCCGGTCACCGTCCCGCCTTCAGCGCAGCGGCGCCAGCCAATACTTCTCAAACGATAGCTGCCAACGCTTGTCAGGAAAGCCCTGCAACCTGAAAAGACCCAAACTTTATCGACCCAACACCGGCCGCCGCGTGCGCAGCAGGCCCTTTTGCAGCTCCTTGAGCAGCAGCACCACCTGGCGCGACGCATGCTGGCAGGCCTTGTAGGTCTGTTGGGCCAGCGCCGCGTCCCCGGCCTCGGCGTAGCCGATCAAGGCGCCGGCCTGCTGATGAAAGTAGCGGTGGCGGCGCAGCAGCATGTCGAACGCCGGGTAGTGCCCCAGCGCCGTGCGGCCGCTGCCGTGCAGCCATTGGCCCAGTTCGGAGCAGCCGTCGTCGGCCACCACCTCGGGGCGCAGGCGCTCGTCGCGCGCACCCTGCAGCACCTCGCCCAGCCAGGGCAGCCAGCGCTCGTGCGTGGCAATGGCGGCGTCGATGTCGAACTGCGCCATGAGCTTGCCCGCCTCATCGTCGAACAGCACCAGCTCGCTGGCGTCGGTGTCGGGCAGGCGCGACCAGTCGTCCTGGGGCTGCTGGCCATCGGCCCGCGGCTGAAACAATCGACTGAAAAAACCCATATTTCCCGCCCGTCAGTTTTTGCGCTACTCGGCGCATAGCCTCGCACGAGTAGCATTGCGTTACAAAATTATAATTTGAATTGCAATTTAATTATCCATTGAATTTGTCAATCCACCGCCCGGCGACTGTCAACAACTCATTCCCGCAAGGGCAGGCCGGGCTAGGAGGCTGTCGGACTTGGGGCGTCGAAAGCGAAAATCGGCCCCAGCGAGCACAGTTTTTGCCGGATTTGCAGCC
>JAFEES010000005.1 GCA_018240995.1 Pseudomonadota bacterium
GTTCCCGTGTGAAAGTAGGTCATCGTCAGGCTCTTACAGCCCAAACCGCCCTCCCTCAGAAATGTGGGAGGGCGTTTTGCATTCTGGATTGAGACGCTCGAAGTTGGCCTTGTCGTCCTAATCGGCCAGGCACTGGCCATCGACGAATACACGCATCTCACCAGACCGGAACGCCGTCCATTGCTCGTTTGATGTCAGTGGCGCCGTGACCACCACCGCTACCTTGTCGCTCGGCGTGGTGTGAGCTGAAAAATCAATGTGCAAGTCTTCATCGCTCAACTGGGCCTGTGCGAACGGGTGCTGGCGTTCAATGTAATAAAGATTGGTGGAGGCATGGGCCCACAGGGCCTGGCCGTTGGAGAGCAAGAAGTTGAAGGTGCCGTGGGGCGCAATGCGTGCGGCCAGTTCGCGTAGCGTGAGGGTGAGTTCTTCAACGCGTGGCATGCCGGCATGGGACTTCGATAGCTCCTGCATGAGCCAGCAAAACACATGTTCGCTGTCGGTGCTGCCTACGGGATGGTAGTGGGCGTGCAGGCGGGGCCTGAAGTCCTTCAGGTCGCCGTTGTGCGCGAACACCCAGTACCGACCCCACAGCTCGCGCACGAAAGGGTGGCAGTTTTCCAGGCTCACGATGCCTTGCGTGGCCTTGCGGATATGCGCAATGACGTTACGGCTCTTGATGGGGTAGCGGCGTATCAGCTCGGCCACCGGTGAGTCAATGGCACGTTCGTGATCCACGAAATGGCGCAGGCCGCGGCCCTCGAAGAAGGCGATCCCCCAGCCATCGGTGTGGTCTGCCGTCTTGCCCGCACGTTGCGCGAACCCCGTGAAGCTGAAGGTCACGTCCGTCGGCGTGTTGGCATTCATGCCAAGCAGCTGGCACATGGGGCGGGGCTGGCTATTTGCGATCCAGCCAGAGCTTGCCGCCCGTGGCCCAGTTTTCGCGTTTTACATCGGTGATCACGATGTCCACGGATTCGGGCGAGCCACCCAACACCTCGACGGTAACTCGGGTAATTTCCTCAGCCAGCTTGCGCTTTTGCTCTACGGTGCGGCCTTCAAACATTTCGATGCGGTAGGTGGGCATGGTGTTCCTCGGGAATGGCAGTGGTTGCAATCATATGGTTGCTGTGTTGGCCCGCGGTTGTGCGCAATGTGGGCAGATACAGGCGTGGCCGCGTTCTTCGGGCGGCAACTGCTGCAGCACCGTGTCTGCCACGGGCTGGGTCATGCACCAGCACTGCGCGGGTGATTGTCCAGCCGCCATGGCACATTGATTGGGCTGCCTGCACAGCGGGCAGTGAGTAGTGTCTTGATCAGCCATGCCTGCAGTGTACAAAGCACTACGGCACCCAAGGGTGCCGTAGGTGCCTCAAGGCCCCCGGGCCGACCCGGCAGGCAACTGGCGTCGGCGTCAGCCTGCGGCTTTGACCTTCAAGCGCCAGGCGTGCAGCAAGGGTTCGGTGTAGCCACTGGGCTGCTCCACGCCCTTGAACACCAGCTCGCAGGCGGCCTGGTAGGCCATGGACTGGGCGAAACGGCCGTGCATGGGTTGGTACAGGGTATCGCCGGCGTTCTGCTGATCCACCTTGGCGGCCATGCGCTCGAACGTGGCGCGTACCTGGCCTTCGGTGACTATGCCGTGCAGCAGCCAGTTGGCCACATGTTGACTGCTGATGCGCAGCGTAGCTCGGTCTTCCATCAGGCCGATGTCGTTGATGTCGGGCACCTTGGAGCAGCCCACGCCCTGATCAACCCAGCGCACCACATAACCCAGGATACCCTGGATGTTGTTGTCCAGTTCCTGCTGCTTTTCCTGAGCCGTCCAGTTCGGGTTGCTGGAAACCGGCACGGTGAGCAGGCCGGTCAGCAGATTGTCGCGCTCGGCATCGGCGTCGGTTTTTTCCAGCTCGATCTGGATGTCCGACACCTTCACCTGGTGGTAGTGCAGTGCGTGCAGCGTGGCGCCCGTGGGGCTGGGCACCCAGGCGGTGTTGGCGCCGGCCTTGGGATGGGCGATTTTTTGCTCCAACATGGCCTTCATCAGATCGGGCATGGCCCACATGCCCTTGCCGATCTGCGCCTTGCCGCGCAGCCCCATGCCCAGGCCCACCAGCACGTTGTTCTTCTCGTAGGCCTGGATCCAGGCGCTGGTCTTCATGTCGCCCTTGCGGATCATGGGGCCGGCGTGCATGGCGGTGTGCATCTCGTCGCCGGTGCGATCCAGGAAACCGGTGTTGATGAAGGCCACGCGTGCCGGGGCGGCGGCGATACAGGCCTTGAGGTTGACCGAGGTGCGGCGCTCCTCGTCCATGATGCCCAGCTTGACCGTGTTCTCGGGCAGGCCGAGCAGCTTTTCGACACGGCCGAACAGCTCGTTGGCAAAGCCCACTTCCGCCGGGCCGTGCATCTTGGGTTTGACGATGTAGACGCTGCCGGTGCGCGAGTTCTTGATGCCGGCGCTGGCCAGGCCCTTCAGGTCATGGATGGCGATGGCCGTGGTGACGACCGCGTCAAGAATGCCCTCGGGAATCTCGCGCCGCTCGGCGCCCCACAAAATGGCGGGGTTCGTCATCAAATGACCGACGTTGCGTACGAAAAGCAGCGAACGGCCATGGAGTTTCACGCTCTTGCCGTCAGCGCCGGTGTATTCACGATCGGGGTTCAGGCCGCGCGTCAGTTGTTTGCCGCCCTTGTCGAAGGTCTCCGTCAGCGTGCCCTTCAAGATGCCCAGCCAGTTGCTGTAGCCCAGCACCTTGTCTTCGGCATCCACGGCGGCCACCGAGTCTTCCAGGTCCAAGATGGTGGACAGCGCCGACTCCAGCACCACATCCGCCACGCCCGCAGCGTCGCTCTTGCCAATGGCGGTGTTCCTGTCGATGCGGACGTCGATATGCAGACCGTTATTGGCCAGCAATACCGAGGAAGGCGCCGTCGCCTCGCCCTGATAGCCGACAAATTGTGCGGTGTCCTTCAGGCCAGTGCTGGTGCCACCCTTGAGCGTAACCACCAACCTGCCGCCCTCAAGCTTGTAGGCGGTCGCGTCACGGTGTGAGCCGCTGGCCAGAGGTGCGGCCTGATCGAGGAAGTTGCGTGCAAATTCAATCACTTTGGCGCCACGAACCGGGTTGTAGCCCTTGCCCTTCTCGGCGCCAGCCTCTTCGCCGATGACGTCAGTGCCATACAGGGCGTCATACAGCGAGCCCCAGCGGGCATTCGCGGCGTTGAGTGCATAGCGCGCGTTGAGGATGGGCACCACCAGCTGCGGGCCGGCTTGGATGGCCAGTTCGGCATCCACGTTCGCCGTGCTGGCCTTGGCGCCCTGGGGCGGCTCGACCAGGTAGCCGATGCGCGCCAGGAAGGCGCGGTAGGCCGCCATGTCGGCGATGGGCCCGGGATTGGCCTTGTGCCAGGTGTCCAGTTCCTTCTGCAGGCGATCGCGCTCTGCCAGCAGGGCTGCGTTCTTGGGAGCAAGATCGGCGACGATCGCGTCAAAACCCTGCCAAAAGGCGGCAGAATCAACGCCAGTGCCGGGCAGCACCTGCTGGTTGACAAAGCTGTGCAGCTCATTGGCCACCTGCAGGCCATGGACTTGGGTACGTGCGGTCATGAGAATCCCCTGACAATTGATTGACGATATTCGTGACTCGTTGCGCCGAGCCTTGCACATTACTGTATTAGAAATAATTACGTCAATAAATTGTGTATTTATCTTTTAACCAGTGACTTTTTTGCAAAAATAGGATCGATAGGCGAGCAAGTCTGCTCTTTCAGTCAGGGATTGAAAAACAATAGCATCCATCACGCACCAGGCATGTGCTTAAGCCTGATTTGAGTAAATCTATGGACAAACTCAAGGCATTCGAGTCTTTCGTCTCCGTGGCTACCAAGGGCAGCCTGACCGCGGCCGCCAGGGCCGAGGGCGTGGCGCCGGCCATCATGGGGCGGCGCCTGGACGCGCTGGAGGAGCACCTGGGCGTGAAGCTGTTGGTGCGCACCACGCGGCGCATCAGCCTGACGCATGAAGGCAGCGCCTTTCTGGAGGACTGTCAGCGCGTGCTGGCGGATGTGGCGAATGCCGAGGCCAGCGTTTCCGCTGGTGGCGTCAAGGCCACGGGGCATTTGCGCATCACCGCGCCCGCGGGCTTCGGCAGGCGCCATGTGGCGCCGCTGGTGCCGCGTTTTCGTGACCTGCACCCGGAGGTGACGATTTCGCTGAACCTGAGCGACCGCGTGGTGGATCTGGCGGGCGAGGGCTATGACTGCGCCGTGCGCGTGGGCGACCTGCCCGATTCGTCGCTGGTCAGCGTGCGCATGGCCGACAACCGGCGCCTGTGCGTTGCCACGCCGCAGTACCTGCAGCGTCGCGGCACGCCACGGCATCCGGGCGAGCTGGTGCAGCACGACTGCCTGACCCTGTCCAGCGATGCCTCGCAAACCCGTGGCTGGGCGTTTCGCGTGCCGGTGGAAGGGGGCGGCGGCGCCACCGAAGTAGTGCACCTGAAGCCCGGAGGGCCGCTTGACTGCTCGGATGGCCAGGTGCTGCACGACTGGTGCCTGGGGGGCTGGGGCATTGCCTGGCGCAGCACCTGGGAGGTAGAGGCCGAGATTGCTGCCGGGCGTCTGGTGGCCGTGCTGGAAGAGTTTGCCGCGCCGCCCAATGGCATCTATGTGGTCTTCCCGCAGCGCAAGCACCTGCCGCTGCGCGTGCGGCTGTGGATTGAATACCTCAAGTACCACTACGCGCAACCGCAATTCTGGGGCCGCCCGGCGGGCGGACTTTGACCCGAAATGAAAGGATGTTTGTGATTACCGAAGCCCTGCTGGCCTATGCCCACATCATGGCGTTTTTGATGTTGGCTACGTTCATGACCAGCGAGACTGCGCTGTGCCGCAAAGACTGGATCAATCCCGCCGTCGTGCGGCGCCTGGCATGGGTGAACCTGCTGACCCTGGTGTCAGGCGTGCTGGTGTTGGCGACCGGGTTGGCGCGCATAGCCTGGGGCGTCAAGGGCAGCGCCTGGTACTGGGCACAGCCGCTGCTGCACGCCAAGCTCACGCTGCTGGTGATGATGCTGGTTTTGTCGCTGCTGGCGCGGCGGCGTTATGTGGCCTGGCGCCAGACCCTGGATGCGCAGGGCAGCCTGCCCGCCGAATCAGACCTGCGCGGCACGCGCCGTCTGGTAATGTGGGCCGCGCACCTGATGGTGCTGGTGCCCTTGTTGGCGGTGTTCCTGGCGCGGGGCGTTGGCACGCGATGACTGAAAGCCCCGTGGGCCGGCGGCGGCGCACGGGGCGATGCGTTGACGAGAGGCTCAGGCGGGCTTGTTGCTCAGGCATTCCTTCATGAAGGCCTTGCGCTCGTCGCCCTTCAGGCTCTTGCCCTTGGCATCGGCGTTGCAGGACTTCATCTTGTCCTGCTGGGTTTCCTTCTTGGCGGACAGGCACTGCTTCATGAAGGCCTTGCGCTCGTCGCCCTTCTTGTCGCCAGCCTCGGTGTTGCATGCCTTCATCTTGCCTTGCTGCGCCGTGGGCGCCTTGGCAGGGGCCGAGGCGGCGGCTGCAGGGGCGTCGGCGGCTTGTGCGGCGAACGAGAGGGCCAGGCCGGCGGCTGCCAGCAAGGAAAGCAGTTTCTTCATGTAATGCTCCTGCAATAGTGGATGGTGATGGGCCCGCCGGCCGCGTCGTGCCATGCGGGTCATTCAGCATAACGCCCGGATGGCGCGCTGCGATGACGGGGCGACCCGTAGAATTCGCCCCCATGCTCTCTGTGAAACAGCAATTGCTCGCGGCGCTGGCCGGCGAGCTGGACAAACTCTCGCTCGGCGCGGGCGCCCGCGCCGCCTTTGAAAACCCCAAGCTTGCCGCCCATGGCGACCTGGCCTGCACGGCGGCCATGCAGCTGGCCAAACCGCTCAAGGCGAATCCGCGCGCCCTTGGTGAACAATTGCAAACCGCGTTGCTGGCAACGCCCGCCTTCCGGCAATGGGTGGCGGCCATCGAGATCGCCGGGCCGGGTTTTCTGAATATCCGCTTGCAACCCGCCGCCAAGCAGCAGGTGGTGCGCGAGGTGCTGGCCCAGGGCACTCGGTTCGGCTGGCAGGCCGATCGTGGCGAAAAGATCCTGGTGGAATTCGTCTCCGCCAACCCCACGGGCCCGCTGCACGTGGGCCATGGCCGCCAGGCGGCCCTGGGCGACGCGATTTGCAACCTCTACGCCACCCAGGGCTGGGCCGTGCACCGCGAGTTCTATTACAACGACGCGGGCGTGCAGATCGACACCTTGACCCGCAGCACGCAGCTGCGCGCGCAAGGGCTCAAGCCCGGCAGCGCCGGCTGGCCCGAGGCGGCCTACAACGGCGACTACATTCAGGACATTGCCGACGCTTTCCTGGCCAAGGCCACGGTCAAGGCCGACGACCGCGAGTTCACCGCCAATGGTGACGTGCAGGACTACGACAACGTGCGCCAGTTCGCCGTGGCCTATCTGCGCAACGAGCAGGACAAGGATCTGCAGGCCTTCCAGCTGAAGTTCGACGAGTACTACCTCGAGTCGAGCCTCTACGCCAACGGCCATGTGGAGGCCACGGTGCAGCGCCTGGTTGCCAGTGGCCACACCTACGAGCAGGACGGCGCGCTGTGGCTCAAGAGCACCGACTTCGGTGACGACAAGGATCGCGTCATGAGGAAGAGCGATGGCGGCTACACCTACTTCGTGCCCGACGTCGCCTATCACATCCAGAAATGGCAGCGCGGCTTTCACAAGGTGGTGAACATCCAGGGCACGGATCACCACGGCACCATCGCCCGCGTGCGCGCCGGCCTGCAGGCCGCCGACGTGGGCATTGCCCAGGGCTACCCCGACTATGTGCTGCACACGATGGTGCGCGTGGTCAAGGGCGGCGAAGAGGTCAAGATCAGCAAGCGCGCCGGCAGCTACGTCACGCTGCGCGACCTGATCGAGTGGACTAGCAAGGACGCGGTGCGCTTCTTCCTCCTGAGCCGCAAGCCCGACACCGAGTACACCTTCGACGTCGATCTGGCCGTGGCCCAGAACAACGACAACCCGGTGTACTACGTGCAGTACGCGCACGCGCGCATCTGCTCGGTGCTGCGCGGCTGGCGCGAGGACTACGACGTGGCGCAGCTGGCGGACGTGGATCTGTCACCCCTGCAGGGCGAGCAGGCGCAGGCTTTGATGCTGCTGCTGGCCAAGTACCCCGAGATGCTCGGCGCCGCTGCCAGCGACAACGCGCCGCACGACGTGAGCTTCTACCTGCGCGAGCTGGCCGCGGCCTACCACAGCTACTACGATGCCGAGCGCATCCTGGTCGATGACGAGGCGGTGAAGCTGGCGCGCCTGGCGCTCGTCGCCGCCACGGCCCAGGTATTGCACAATGGCCTGGCGGTGCTGGGTGTGTCGGCGCCGGCCAGAATGTAGGTAACCATAATTATGAAAAAGCAGCAACGCGGCGGCACCGTCGTGGGCTTCATCCTCGGGGTGATCGTCGGGCTGGGGGGGGCGCTGGCGGTAGCCGTCTACGTCACCAAGGTGCCCGTGCCGTTCCTGAACAAAAACGGTGCGCGCGCGCCTGACCAGGACGCGGCCGAGGCCAAGCGCAACAAAAATTGGGATCCGAATGCACCGCTTTACGGCAAGAACCCGGCGCGGCCGGTGACACCGGCGCCAGAGGCTGCAACCGCGCCGGCGCCCGAGGCATCCACGGCCACGGCCGCAGCGCCGCAGTCGCGCGCCGCGGCCAGCAAACCCGAGGCCGCGTCGCCATCCAACGACCCGCTGGGCGATCTGGCACGCGCCAAGGCCAAGGCGGCGGCTGCTCCGGGCGTGGATCCGTTCGAGTACTTCGTGCAGGCCGGTGCCTTCCGCACGCAACAGGACGCCGATGCGCAACGCGCCAAGCTCGCCATGCTGGGTTGGGAGGCGCGCGTGAGCGAGCGCGAAACCAATGGCCGCACGGTGTTCCGGGTGCGCGTGGGGCCGTTTTCCAAGCGTGACGATGCCGAGTCGCTGAAGGACAAGCTCGATGGTGCGGGCGTTGATTCGGCCCTGGTGCGCGTGCAGCGCTGAACTTTTACCCTCACCCCGGCTCCCAAGCTGGCGAACCGACTTAAGGAGTGTCCAATCCCCATGAAACGCCGTGAGTTTTCTTTTTCCGCCGCCGCCGCCGTGGCCGCCGGCACCCTGACCCTGCCCGCCTGGGCCCAGCCACGCGAGGGCAAGGACTACCGCAAGCTGGCCAAGCCCGCGCCCACCGAGGCACCCGCCGGCAAGGTGGAGGTGGTGGAGTTCTTTGGCTATTTCTGCCCGCATTGCAACTCGTTCGAACCCACGCTGAACGCCTGGGCCAAGACGGCGCCCAAGGACATCGTGCTGCATCGCGTGCCGGTGAACTTCAACGCCAAGACCGTGCCGATGCAAAAGCTCTACTACACCCTGGAAGGCCTGGGCAAGCTGGAGCCGCTGCATGACCAGGCATTCCGCTACGTGCATGTGGAGCGCAAGCCCCTGCAAGAAGACGAGCAGGTGTTCGCCTGGGCCAAGGCACAGGGCCTGGATTTGCCGAAGTTCAAGGAGATGTACAACTCCTTCGGCGTCGCCAACCAGGTGCGCAAGGCAACGCAGCTGCAGCAGGCCTATGACGTGGAGGGTGTGCCGTCCATGGGCGTGGCCGGGCGCTACTATGTGGATGGCACCATGGCCGGCAGCATGGAGAACGTGCTGCGCATCGTGGAGCAGCTTGCCGCCCAGGTGCGCAAGGGCTGAAGCTTCTTGCCGGCACCCCAAGGCGCGCCCATGGCGCGCTTTTTTGTTGCCGGTGCTGTGCGCAGGACAGCCAGGGCGACCATCATTGGCTGGCTACAATGACCGCAAGAATCGTGCCCTATGAGAAATCGACTGCCCACCCTCATTGTGCTTGGCGCCCTGGCGCTGGCCTTGCTGCCCGCCGCCCATGCCGAGAAGGCAGACCGCAACAAGCCCATGAACATCGAGGCCGATGCGCTGCGCCACGATGAGCTCAAGCAAACCAGCGTCTTCACCGGCCGGGTGGTGATGACCAAGGGCACCATCGTGTTGCGCGGGGCGCAGCTGGAGGTGCGCCAGGACGCCGACGGTTACCAGCATGGCGTGGTGACGGCCGAGCCTGGCAAGCGCGCCTTCTTCCGCCAAAAGCGCGACACGCCACCGGGCGCTCCGCATGAGTTCGTCGAGGGCGAGGGCGAGGTCATCGAATACGACGGCCGTACCGACATCGTCAAACTCATCCGCCGCGCCGAGTTGCGTCGCTACCGCGAGGCCCAGCTCACGGACGAGGTGGAGGGCGCGATCATCGTCTACAACAACATCACCGACGTGTTCACCGTGGACGGGCAGAAGACCGCGCCCGCGGGCACCGCGGCGGGCACGCCCGGCGGGCGTGTGCGCGCCGTGCTGGCGCCCAAGGAGCCGGCGTCGGGCACGGTGGCCGCGCCCGTGCGCGGCGAGCCGCCGGCGCTGCGCACCAGCCCCAGCCTGGGCGGCGCCAAGTGAGTCAGGCCCTGCACCAGACGCGTGCCACGGCCGCGCCGCACCACCCGGGCGACGGCGCCAGCCGGCTGGAAGCGCTACACCTGCAAAAGTCCTACGGCAGCCGCAAGGTGGTCAAGGATGTGTCGCTGGTGGTGCAAAAGGGCGAGGTCGTGGGCCTGCTGGGCCCCAACGGCGCCGGCAAGACCACCTCGTTTTACATGATCGTCGGCCTGGTGCGCAGCGACGGCGGCGACATCCGCATCGACGGCCAGTCGGTGGCCAACATGCCCATCCACCGGCGCTCGCGCCTGGGCCTGTCGTACCTGCCGCAGGAGGCATCCATCTTCCGCAAGCTGAATGTGGAAGACAACGTGCGCGCCGTGCTGGAGCTGCAGACCGACGCCGCAGGCCGGCCACTGTCGCGCGCCGAGATCGAGGAGCAGCTCACCAGCCTGCTGCAGGAGCTGCGCGTGGAGCATCTGCGCAAGTCGCCGGCGCTGGCCCTGTCGGGCGGAGAGCGCCGGCGCGTGGAGATCGCCCGGGCGCTCGCCACCCAGCCGCGCTTCATCCTGCTGGACGAGCCCTTTGCCGGCATAGACCCGATCGCGGTGATAGAGATACAGCGCATCATCGGCTTCCTCAAGGAGCGCGGCATAGGCGTGCTGATCACCGACCACAACGTGCGCGAGACGCTGGGCATCTGCGACCACGCCTTCATCATCAGCGACGGCCATGTGCTGGCCCAGGGCACGCCGTCGGACATCGTGGACAACGCGGAAGTGCGCCGGGTGTACCTGGGCGAGCATTTCCGCATGTGAGCGTGGCACACCGGCGCAGCAACCACGTGCGGGGAGGGCGGCCATGAAGCCCGGCCTGTCGCTGCGCGTCTCGCAGCACCTGGCGCTCACGCCGCAGCTGCAGCAGTCGATTCGCCTGCTGCAGCTGTCCACGCTGGAGCTGGCCCAGGAGGTCGAGCAGATGCTCGACGAGAACCCGTTCCTGGAGCTGGCCGCGGACGAGGCCGCACCAGAGCCCGAGGCCCACGAATACCAGCGCCAGGCCGATGATGCTACATATTCAGAAGCAACTGGCGCAGAAACAGAGGGGTCTGGAGCCGAAAACGACGCCGATGTGGCGGCCGTCGCCGCACCTACCGACTGGGAGGGTGACGGCAGCATGGATGCGGCCGTGGAAGACGGTGAATGGGGCGGCGACGGCTCCGCGCGTGTCAGCGGAGCCGCGGATGGCGAAGAGACCGAGGCCAGCGAGCGCGCGCATGGCCATGAAAGCCTGAGCCACTTCCTGCATCGGCAGGCGCTGGCACTGCGACTGTCCGAGCTGGACATGGCGGCGCTGCGTTTTCTCATAGAGTCGCTGAACGACGATGGCTACCTGGACGAGCCGCTGGAGTCACTGGCGGCAGGCCTGGCCGGCACCGACGACGCCGAGCAGCTCGAAGAGCTGGTGCACCGCTTCACCGTGGCCCTGCGCCTGCTGCAAAGCCTGGAGCCCGCGGGCGTGGGCGCGCGCGACCTGGCCGAATGCCTGACGCTGCAGCTGCACGCCATGAACCGGGATGAGGAGGGCGACCCGGCGGTTATCCAGGCGGCGCTCGCCATCTGCCGCCAGCCGCTGGATCTGCTGGCGCGGCGCGACCTGCGCCGCCTGGCCCAGGCCACCGGCGCCAGCGAAGACGACACGCGCGCCGCCATGGCGCTGATTGCGCGCCTGGAGCCGCGCCCGGGCCGGCGCTTTGCGGATGTGGAGCGCAACGTCATCGTGCCCGACGTGATAGTGAAGAAGAGCGGGCGCGGTGCGCAGCCGGTCTTCAGCGTACAGCTCAACCCCGATGTCATGCCGCGCCTGCGCGTGCACGAGGTCTACGCCGGCGCGCTGCGCGGCGGCCGGGGCGGCGAGGGCCACCAGGCGCTGCAGTCGCGGCTGCAGGAGGCACGCTGGTTCATCAAGAACATACAGCAGCGCTTTGACACCATACTGCGCGTCTCGCGCGCCATTGTCGAGCGGCAAAAGAGCTTCTTCGTGCATGGCGAGCTGGCCATGCGCCCGCTGGTGCTGCGCGAGATCGCCGACGAGCTGGGCCTGCACGAATCCACCATCAGCCGCGTGACCAGCGCCAAGTACATGGCCACGCCCCAGGGCACCTTCGAGCTCAAGTATTTCTTCGGCTCGGGCCTGGGCACCGAGACCGGCGGCAATGCGTCGAGCACCGCGGTGCGCGCGCTCATCAAGCAATTCGTCGGCGCCGAGGACGTGAAGAAGCCGCTGTCGGATAACCAGATCGCGGAGATGCTCAAGGAGCAGGGCATAGAGTGCGCACGCCGCACCGTGGCCAAGTACCGCGAGGCGCTGAAGATCGCGCCGGCCAACCTGCGCAAGGCAATTTGAACCCAGCACTGACCATGGCACGCATCATTTTTGAACTCCCCGAGCGCTTCGGTTTCAGTACCGAGCTGCAGGTCTATATCAGCCATGTCAACCAGGGCGGGCACCTGGACAACGCGCAGCTGCTGAGCCTGGTGTCCGAGGCGCGGGTGCGCTTCTTTCGTGCGCTGGGCTACACCGAGGCCGACGTGGCGGGCCTGGCCACCGTGGTCGGCGACATGCTGGCGCAGTACAAGTCCGAGGCCTTTCACGGCGAGACGCTGCGCGTGCAGATGACTCCCCAGGACTTCAACCGCTATGGCTGCGACCTGGTGTTCTGCATGACCGATGTCGCCACCGGCCGCGAGGTGGCGCGCGGCAAGACCGGCGTGGTCTTCATCGACCGCAAGGCGCGCAGGCCGGCGCCCATTCCCGACGCCGTGCGCCAGGCGTTGCAGGCCGTGGCGGCGCGCTGACGCAGAAACAAGCAGCGGGGCCTGAGCCCCGCTGGTTGCCGGCCTGTCGCCATGCGGTTGTCAGGTTTTTTTACGCTTCAATAGGCCCCAACCGGCCAACGCGGCACCGAGCAGGGCGAGAGAGGCCGGCTCTGGAACGGTTTGATGGGGCTCGTTGACCACGATGTTGCCGATCAGGAACTCGGGCGTGGAGCCGTTGCCCTGCGCCGTGAACACCACCGAGCTCAGGTTGGTGAACGATGCCGGCAGCAGGAACTGGCTCCAGTCGTAGGGCGCCTGGGTGTCCAGCAGCACGCTGGTGAATACCGTGCCGCCGCCCATCAAATTACCCAGAATGTCGATGCTGGAGGCGACGCTGTAGATGGTCACGGGCAGCGATGGATCGAAGTCTTCCGTCCTGCCGCCGGCAAAGAATGATTGCAGGGAGAAGGCCGCACCGCCGCTCTCGGTCATGGTCAGGATGGAGCGTTGGTTGGCGTTCAGCAGTGCGGGCGAGGTGTTGTTTTGCACCACGCCTGGATCGCAGACATACAGATAGGGATCGACGGGATTGCCGGCAAAGCTGAAGCCGCGGCTTTGCACCGAGGTTCCGGCCACATAGCAGTCGCCCGAGGGCACGTCCTGGAAATCAATCACGGCGGCCTGGGCCGAGCCGACAACAACAGCCAGCCATGCCCCCGCAAGGCTCGTCACAACGGTGGTCATTTTCATGATGGGTTCTCCTGCCGATTGCAAAGCGTGAAAACCTCATGCAAATCCCGTGCCATTTATCTAAGCTATTGATTTATATGAATCGTCATCAGTCCGCGGAAGAGTGTTGTAAAGAAATCTGACAATTTCCTCTCGCTTTATTTAGGCCAGCAGTTTTTGCGCCGCCGCACCCTGCGGCAGCCTGAAGGCCGCCACCACCTCCGCCAGCTCCTGGGCCTGCTGCTGCAGCGATTGCGCGGCGGCGCTGGCCTGTTCCACCAGGGCGGCGTTTTGCTGCGTGGCCTGGTCCATTTGCGCGACGGCGTCGCCGATCTCGGCAATGCCAGTGCTTTGCTCCTGGCTGGCGTTGCTGATCTCGGCCACGATGGCGCTGACGCGGCGGATGCTGTGCTCCACCTTCTCCATGGTTTGGCCCGCGTCCTGCACCAGGCGGCTGCCGGCATCGACCTGGCTCACCGAGTCGTCGATCAGCGCCTTGATTTCCTTGGCGGCCGTGGCGCTGCGCTGGGCGAGCTGGCGCACCTCGGTGGCCACCACGGCAAAGCCGCGGCCCTGCTCGCCGGCGCGCGCCGCCTCCACGGCGGCATTCAGCGCCAATATGTTGGTCTGGAAGGCAATGCCGTCGATGACGCTGATGATGTCCTCGATCTTGCGCGAGGCGTGGTGTATGCCGTCCATGGTCTGCACCACCTGCTGCACGGCGGCGCCGCCCTGGCTGGCCACCTGCGAGGCCTCGTGCGCCAGCTGGTTGGCCTGGCGGGCATTGGCCGCGTTTTGCTGCACCGTGGCGGTGAGCTCTTCCATGGCGGCGGCGGTTTCCTCCAGCGAGCTGGCCTGGCCCTCGGTGCGCGAGGACAGATCCTGGTTGCCGCTGGCGATCTCGCTGGTGGCCAGGCGCACCGACTCCGAGGACTGGCGTATGCGCAGCAGCACGGCGGCGATCTTGTCGGCAAACTGGTTGAAGCCCTGGGCGATCTGCGCCAGCTCGTCGCGGCCCTGGGCGTCCAGGCGCCTGGTCAGGTCGCCTTCGCCCGAGGCAATGCCCTGCAGCGCGTCGCGCACCAGCGTCAGGCGGCGCAGCATGCGCGCCACCATGGCCGCCATCACCAGGCCGGCCAGCAGCACGAAGACGGCGGTGCTGAGCATGGCCGCCTGGCCCAGCCGGGTCAGGGCGGACAGGGCATCGGCCTCGTCGGCCACCACGGCCAGCATCCAGGGCGTGCCATCGACCTTGGCGGCGTACACCAGCTGCGGGCGGCCGTCTATGCTCACCACCTCATGCCCGCGCTGGCCGGCCAGGCGCGAAAACAGGGCGTTGTTCAGCCCCGCCGCCAGGTCGCTCACCGGCTTGAGCGTGAGGGCGCTGTTGGCGTGCGCCAGGATGTTGCCGGTGGAGCCGTCGAGCAAAAAGGCAAAGCCCTTGTCCGTGGCGCGTATGCCGGTGACCTTTTTCACCACCGTGGACAGTTCTATGTCCGAGCCCACCACGGCCACCGTGCGCCCGCCTTCGAGCACCGGCCGCACCAGGCTTACCGTGAGATTGCCGGTGGCCGAATCGGGATACACCGGGGTGATGGCCGGCCCGCCCGCCGCCACCGCCTGCTTGTACCAGGCGCGCGCCGTGCCGTCATAGCCGGCGGGGCGTGGCTTGGTGAAGGCGTGGCGCTTGTCGGCCATGACGAAGTAGGCCAGGTCCAGCCCGGCCTTCTCCGCCGCCTGCAGGAAGGGCAGGGGCTTGTCCTCGCGCACCGCCACCTCGATGGAGCCGGTGAGCTGCTGCTTGTCGCCCACCCACTGCGTCAGCTCGGCCGCATATTGCCGCGTCAGGCCGCCCACGCGTTCGTCCAGCGCCTGCAGCATGTTGGCGCGTACCACCACATACACCACCAGCGACAGGCCCAGCAGGGACAGGGTGGCGACGGCAATGCTCATGCCGATCAGACGAGCGCGCAGGGTCTGGAACATCGAATCTCCTGAATATGTGCTGAATTCGTTTTAAATGTTAACGGTTGTATTCGGTGATTTCATAAGTCTCGGGTAAACCACTACCCCGCAGCGCGTATGCTTGGCGGGCCTTATGAATACCCTGCAACTATTCCTGCCCTGCGCCGCCGGCGTCGAGGGCTTTCTGGCCGATGAGGTACATGCGCTCACCGGCCTCACGGGCCAGGATCTGCTCGTCGGCCGTGGTGGCGTGCTGGCGCGCGCCGGCTGGCGCGACGCGCTGCGCCTGAATCTGCACAGCCGCCTGGCCCAGCGCGTGCTGGTGCAGCTGGGCGAGCGGCCCTATCGCGGCGAGGACGACATCTACGCCCTGGCCGCCGACCTGGCCTGGGAAATTTGGTTCACCCCGCGCCAGAGCTTCAAGGTCGAGGTCACGGCCCAGCACAGCCCGCTCAAGAGCCTGAACTTTGCCGCCCTGCGTGTGAAGGACGCCGTGGCCGATCGCTTTCGCGCCAAGACCGGCGTGCGCCCGAATGTCGAGACGCAATGGCCCGACGTGCGCATCCACCTGCACCTGACGCGCGAGCTGGCCACGGTGTACATCGACACCTCGGGCGAGCCCCTCTTCAAGCGCGGCTGGCGCGAGGACAAGGGCGACGCGCCGCTGAAGGAAACCCTGGCCGCCGCCATGATCGCCGCCACCGGCTGGGATCCGCTGGGCGAGGCCCCGCTGCCGCTGTACGACCCCTGCTGCGGCAGCGGCACGGTGCTCATAGAGGCGGCGCAGATGGCCTGCCGCATCGCGCCGGGCAGCCGGCGCCGCTTCGCCTTCGAAAAGCTGTTGCCCTTCCAGCCGCATGTCTGGTCTGCTATTAAAGAAGAAGCTGCTAATGCTGTAACCACAAGTATTACACCCATTTTTGGCAGCGATGTGTCGCACCGCATGGTGGACTTTGCCCAGCGCAATGCCGAGCGCGCCGGCGTGGCCGCGACCCTGCAGCTGCGCGGCGGCGACGCGCTGCAGCGCCTGCCGCCTTGCGAGCAGCCGGGCGTGATGCTGCTCAACCCGCCCTATGGCGAGCGCATCGCCGCCGCCGGCACGGCCGGGCGCAATGCGCGCGAGCGCATGGCCGTGGTCGGCCGCGCCGGCCGCGAAAGCGCGCAGACCGAGGACGGCGTGGACTTCTTCACCCAGCTGGCCACGCACTGGAAGCGCCACTACGCCGGCTGGCAGGCGTGGATGCTCACGCCCGACCTGAAGCTGCCGGGCAAGATGCGCCTGAAGGAATCGCGCCGCGTGCCACTGTGGAACGGGCCCATCGAATGCCGTTTGTTCCGCTTCGACCTGGTGGCCGGCTCGGCACGCACCCGGCCCGCAGCGGGTGCCGCCGATGCACCCTGAGCTGCACCTGCACGCGCCAGCGGAAGGCGCGGCTGCCCGCGCGCTGGTGCTGGACACCAACATCGTGCTGGATCTGTTCATCTTTGCCGACCCCGCCGTGGCCGCCCTGCGTGCGCTGCTGCAGCAGCGGCGCCTGCACTGGCTGGCCACCCAGGCCATGCGCGACGAGCTGGAGCGCGTGCTGCAATACACCCAGCTGCAGCCGCGCATGCAGTTCTACGGCGTCACGGCGCAGGGGGTGCTGGCGGCGTTTGACGCCGCGGTGCAGCTGGTCGATGCCGCGCCGCGCGCGCCCTACGCCTGCAAGGACGCGGACGATCAGAAGTTCATCGACCTGGCCGTGGCCCACGGGGCGGTGCTGGTGTCCAAGGACAAGGCCGTGCTGTGCATGCGCAAACGGCTGCTGACGCTGGACGTGCCGGTGGCCGCAAGCATTGTCGTGCAGTCCAAGGTAAATCACAGTCCAATAGCTTGATTGGCAAGCGTCATAAGCTATTAAAAATATAGTAAACAGACCGGTGCAGGCGCTACACTGGACGCCCCATTCCTGACCGCTGGCCCGCCCGGCCCGACCGCCATGACCACCACCGACGACACCGCTCCGGCCCTAGGCCCCGATGAGCTGGACGAGCTCGATACCCTGCTCGAAGACCTGCGCACGCGTGAGGACGAGGTGCCGCAGTGGGAGTTCTGCGATGGCTTCCTCACGGCCCTGGTCTGTACACGCCGCCCCGTGCCGCTGGCCGAATGGCTGCCCATGCTGCTGGGCGACGGCCTGCTGCTGCACGCCGCGCCGGACGGCACGCTGCCGGTGATGGCGCCGTTCCGGGATCTGGCGCAGCAGCAGCGCTTTCTTGAGCTGTGGCGGCGGCGCATTGCCGAAGTGGTGCGCCAGCTCGATACCCAGGTCGAATCACTGGACGCCGACGACGCCTTCCAGCCCGAGGTGCTGGACATGCGCGGCGCCATCGCCACCCTGCCCGAGGCCGAGCGCGCCGAGATGGAGGGACAGCCAATACCGTCCTTCGGCCAGGTCTGGGCCCTGGGCTTCATGTTCGCCGTGGAAAACTGGGAAGACGACTGGGCCGCCCCGCGCGACAAGGAGACCGCGCAGTGGCTGGACGGCGCGCTGCAGGCCATCGTCGCCCTGGCCGAGGACGACACCGGCAGGCCCGAGATCTGCATGTACGCCGAGGACGGCCCGCCAAGCACCAGCCAGCAGCGCCTGGAAGATTTTGGCGAGGCCATCTGGGCCGTGTACGACCTGCGCCAGATCTGGCGCAGCCTGGGCCCGCGCGTGGAAACCATATTCCGCGGCGCGCAACCCGGGCGCAATGACCCCTGCCCCTGCGGCAGCGGCATGAAGTACAAGAAATGTTGCGGGGCGTGAGCCGGGCTCAACTCAGGATTTGAGCCAGCCGCGCCAGCGCATGGCGCACCGTCTGCGCGCGCACTGCCGCGCGGTCGCCGGCGAAGTGGCGCAGCTCGCTGTGGGTGGCGCCCGCCACCTGCCAGCCGAACCACACCGTGCCCACTGGCTTGTCGGGTGAGCCGCCCGTGGGGCCGGCCACCCCGGTCACGGCCAGGGCCACCTGGGCGGCGCTGTGCGCCACGGCGCCCTGGGCCATGGCGCGGGCGACTGGCTCGCTGACCGCGCCATGTAGTTCGATCAGCTCGGCGGGCACGCCCAGGCATTGCACCTTGGCGGCGTTGGAGTAGGTGACGAAGCCGCGCTCGAACCATTGGCTGGAGCCGGCCAGGTCGGTGCAGGCCGCGGCGATCATGCCGCCGGTGCAGCTCTCGGCCGTGGCCAGCATCCAGCCGCGCGCCAGCAGGCAGCTGGAAATATGAGACAAATCGGCCTGCAGCGCTTTATCTTCAAGTGCTGATAGCTCATATTTTGATAGTGGCATGGCGCTTACCCGAAAACATGGCGCCACAGCGCCAGCACCAGCAGCGTGCAGCCCGCCGCCACCAGGTCGTCGAACAAGATGCCCCAGCCGCCGCGCCAGCCAAAGCCCTTGAAGCGCCGGTCGGCCCAGGCCACGGGGCCGGGCTTGGCGGCGTCGAAGTAGCGAAACAGCGCGAAGGCGGCGAGCTGGCCCCAAAAGCCCATGGGCATGGCCAGCCAGAGCACGATCCAGATGGCGATGATCTCGTCCCAGACGATGCTGCCCGGGTCGGACACGCCCATGTGGCGCGCGGTGACGGTGCAGGCCCACCATCCCAGCGGCAGCGAAAAGGCGATCACCAGCCCCATGCCCAGCGGCGTGAGCCACAGCTGCAGCACCACAAACGCCAGCCAGCCCCACAGCGTACCCACCGTGCCCGGCGCCACGGGCGACAGCCCGCTGCCAAAGCCCAGGGCGATGCAGTGCGCCGGATGGGCGAGCAGGAAGGCAGGCGTGGGGCGGCGCGGGGTGGCGGGTGTGGTCATGAAGGGCGCATCATGCCATCAGGGTTGCCCGGCACGTAGCGCCGCCAGCAGGCCGGTGCAGGCGTCCTCCACCAGATCCAGCACCGCCTCGAAGCCCGTGGCGCCGCCGTAATAGGGGTCGGGCACGGCGCTGGCCTGGTGGCGCAGGCAGAACTCCGTCAGGCGGTGCAGCCGCCCCAGTTGCGCCGGCGGGCAGATCGTGCGCGCGGCGCTTTCGTTGGCGCCGTCCATGACCAGCACCAGGTCGAAGCGCTCGAAGTCGCGCGCCGTGAGCTGGCGCGCGCGGTGGCGCGAGATGTCGTAGCCGCGGCGCGCGGCGTGCTGGCGCGCGCGCGCGTCGGGCGCGTCGCCCACGTGGTAGTCATTGGTGCCGGCCGAGTCCACGGTGATGCGCCGCTGCAGGCCGGCACGCAGCACCATGGCCTGCAGCACGCCCTCTGCCGTGGGGCTGCGGCAGATATTGCCCATGCATACCATGAGCACATCCACCGACGGACTGCCGGGGGTGTGCATGCGTTGCAGCAGGGCCGGGGGCAGGGCGGGAAGGCGGCTTGTGTTCATTCAGGCAAAGTGGTCAAAAGAGGCAAAGCGGCCGGGCAGCGCCTGGCCGGCGCGGCCCTGAAGGCGCAGGCCGGGCCCCGGCGTGATGCTGCCGATGCGCGTGACGCGCGTGCCGCAGCCATCGGCGGCGGCCTGCACGGCCTGCCGCAGCGCGGGCGCGGCGGTGAAGGCCAGCTCGTAGTCGTCGCCGCCGGCGAGCGCGCATTGCATCAGGATGTTTTCGTCAAAATTGCCTGCAGCGCTTTCCTGTTGGTCGCTGGATGCTAGTAAATCGATAGCTGCATGGGCCTCTATGGTGGCGCCCACGTGGGACGCCTTGAGGATGTGCCCCAGGTCGCCGAGCAGGCCGTCGCTCAGGTCTATGGCGCTCGTGGCCAGGCCGCGCAGCGCTGAGCCTAAGGCCACGCGCGGCGTGGGTCGCTCCAGGCGTGCGCGCAGGCGCGCCAGCGTGGCGGCGGGCAGGGTGAGTTGGCCGCGCAGGGCATCGAGCGCCAGGCGCGCCTCGCCGGGCGTGCCGCTGACCCAGATGTCGTCGCCCGCGCGCGCGCCGCTGCGCAGCAGGGCCTGGCCCGTGGGCACTTCGCCAAAGATGGTGACGCAGATGTTCAATGGGCCGGCCGTGGTGTCGCCGCCGACCAGCTCGCAGCGGTGCGCGTCGGCCAGATCGAACAGTCCTTGCGCAAAGCCCTGCAGCCAGGGTTCATCCACGCGCGGCAGGGCCAGGGCCAGCGTGAAGGCCAGCGGCCGCGCACCGCAGGCCGCCAGATCCGACAGATTCACCGCCAGCGCCTTGTGGCCCAGGGCCGCCGGATCGACATCGGCAAAGAAATGCCGGCCCTCGACCAGCATGTCGCTGGACACGGCCAGCTGCATGCCAGGCGCGGGCGCGAGCAGCGCGCAGTCGTCGCCCACGCCTAAATCAGCGCGGCGCACGGGGCGCGTGAAATAACGTGCGATGAGGTCGAATTCACCCATGCTGCCCCCGAAAGCGCAGCGCCGCCTGGCGGCTGACCTCGGCCAGCAACTCTTCTTCGCGCTGGCGCTCGCGCAGCCAGCGGGCGTCGTTCTGGCCGGCCGCAGTCTCGCCGCGCAGCACATGCAGCGCGCCGGATGCGCCATGGCTGCCGGCGTGGCGCGCGATGTGGTCCAGGGTTTGCAGGATGTGCTCGCGCAGCGGCATGTGGCTGCCCGTGGCCGGATCCACGTAGACCGCATCCAGGCCGAAGCGGCAGGCCTGGAAGCGGTTGTAGGTGTAGACCAGGTAGTCGTCCTCGGTCGGCATGAAGGGCTGCTCGGCCAGGAACCAGGCGGCCAGCGATTGCACGAAGCCGGCCAGGGCGGCGGCGCGCTCAATCGTCAGCGGCGTGTCGAAGACGCGGATCTCGATCGTGCCGTACTCGGGCTTGGGGCGTATGTCCCAATAAAAGTCCTTCATGCTCTTCACAACACCGGTGCGCGTCATCTTCTCGAAATAGCGCCCGAAGTCGTCCCAGGTGAGCACGAAGGGCGCGCGCCCCGACAGCGGGAAGGCGAACACGGAGTTCAGGCGCGCCGAATCAAACGCCGTGTCCTGCCCCTGCACATAGGGGCTGGATGCCGACAGCGCGATGCAATGCGGTATGTAGCGGCTCATGCGGTGCAGCATCAACAGGGCCGCGTCGGCGTCGGGGCAGCCCACATGCACATGCTGGCCGAAGATGGTGAACTGCTTGGACAGGTAGCCGTACAGCTGCGACAGCTCCTGGAAACGCGGCTTGTCGTAGATGCGCCGCTCATGCCACTGCTGGAAGGGGTGGGTGCCGCCGCCGACCACGGCGATGTTCAGCTTGTCGGCGCTTTTCACCAGCGCGTCGCGGATCTGCGTGAGCTGGCCCAGCACCTCGCTGCTGCTGTGGCACACGCCGGTGGAGATCTCGATCATGCTGTTGGTCATCTCCGGCACCACGCTGCCGGGCAGCGGGGTCTTGTGCATCAGGCGCAGCATGTCCTCGGCGTAGGGGGCCAGGTCGTAGTCGTGCGTGCTGACCAGCTGCAGCTCCAGCTCCACGCCCAGGGTCAGCGGCTCGGAATGGGCAAAGGCTTCAAGACTCACGGCCGGGCTCTCCTTCGTTGGCGTTGTCGCCGCGGCTCGCGGGGGCCCAGGGCCGCGAGCTTTCGCCCGCACGGTAGATGGCCCAGGCGGCGATCACCGCGCCCAGCAGCTCCATCAGCAAGATTGCGGGCAGGGCGATGCGCGCGATCTGCTCGCCGGTGTCGCCCGGGGCCTGCATGAACTGCGAGGCCACCAGCAGCGCCACGGCCGACATCGGCGTCATGGCGCAGCCCAGCCACAGTGCCTGGCGCCAGCTGGCGCCGCTGCCCACGTTGCCCAGGCCCACGCCCAGGGCCTTGGCCAGCAGGCGCACGGCGATCAGCGCCAGCACGCTGCCGGCCACGGCCGCGCTCCAACGCTCCTGCGCGGCGACGGTGGACACCAGCACGAACATCAGCATGGTCAGCAGCGTGGTGGCCGTGCCCATCTGGCGCGGCCAGGCCCAGGGGCGCGGGTGCAGCTGCTTGAGCAGCATCCCGCCCAAGAGCGCCGCCAGCGGCGCCGAGCCGCCCATGTGCGCCGCCACGGCGGTGCTGGCCGCTATCAGTGCCAGCAGCAAGATGGTGGTGTTGTCGCTGGTCGGGCTCATCACGCGCAGCGCCAGGCGTATCACCAGCGACAGCAGCGCACCCACGGCCACCGACACGCCCAGCACCACCAGCACCGGGTAGAGCTGGCCCAGCAGGCTGGTGGCGGGCTGGCGTACCAGGCCGGCCTGGGCGCTGCCCAGGGCCAGCGCATACAGCGACGACAGCGTGGCCAGCACCACGGCGCGATCCGTCACCGGGCCGGCGGCGCGCGTGTCGCTGACCACATGCGTCAGTACCGCCGGCGAGGCCGCCAGCGCCACCATGGCCAGCGGGCCCGCGACCTGGGCCGGCATGGACAGCCACAGCATGGCCCAGTACACGGCGGCATAGGTCAGCGCCGATTCGGCAATGCTCTGCACCAGCACCATGGGGTTGTGGCGGAACCAGCGCAGCGGAATGCGCCCGCCGGCCTCGAACAGCACCACCGCCACGGCCAGCTCCACCAGGAACAGGCCTATGCCCTGCAGCGGCCAGACGGCGCCGCCAAAACCGCCCAGGCCGGCCAGCGTGCCCACCAGCGAATAGCCCACCACCTTGGGCAGGCCGCTGTGGCGCCGCACCAGGTAGCCGGCGGCGGTGGCCACGGCCAGCAGCAGCGCCCATTGCACCGTGGGCAGCCCTGCCGATGGGCGCAGCCACTGGGCCCAAAAGCCCAACAGTTCATCCATTGTTGTGTGTCCTCAATCTCGTGCGGGCCGGGGCCCGCATTGGCCGGGGCCGCATGGGCGCCGGCGCGCACCATGCTGCCCGGATGGAGTCGTTGAACGACCTTGATCAGCGTTGCGCCCGGTGTCGGTGGCAACGCGGCGCGGTGCATGCACCTTATCAGACGCTGCCGCGCGTGGGTGCAAAAAAGCTTAACGGCGCGCGGCGCCAGCGCGCGCGCAGCGCCCGGTAGATGCGCTTGCGATCCACGCGCCCGAGGTTGTGCGCGCGCAGGGCCAGCGTGAAGGCCAGGTAGAAGCTGACGATGACGTTCAGCGCGCCGTTGAAAGGCACCAGGGCCACGGCCCACCAGAAGGCCGGCAGCTGCAGTACGTCCGTCCCCAGCGTGGCGGCGGCCACGCCGATCTGGCCGGTGGTCAGCGTCACGTGGCGCACCTCCAGCCCCAGGCCAAAGAAGGCGGCGAATGCCGGCGCCAGGCCCAGCATGAAGCCCAGCGAGATGTTGGCCGCCAGGCCAGAGATGTTGCGGCGCAGAAAGCGCGCCCAGTGCGCCGCGCGCCGCGGCCCCAGGGCACGCGTGATGCGCGGGTTGTAGCGCAGGGCCGAGTGCAGGCGGTGCAGCACGAACCAGTTCTCCACCCAGCCCGCCAGGACGCTGGAGGCGAACAACAGCACCCCGGTAAAGGCGGCAAATAGCAGCGACGGCCCCAGCAGGTGCAGCGCGTCCAGCGTGTGCATGGCGTGCGGCGCATCTATGGCCGGCCGGCCTAGCGCCCTGCCGATGAGCCAGGCCAGCGCCAGCGCCGCCGGGAACACCAGCAGCACGTTGCCCAGCACGGCCGCCACCTGCGAGCGCACCAGCTGCGTGACCTTGTCCACGAAGGATTCCACGGCCGCGTCGTCATCCAGCTCCTTGAGCTTGGCGGCCATGGCCGGCGCCGTCATGGCCGGCTGCTTGGTCGCCACGGTGAAGTGCAACAGCTGTATCAACACGAAGCTCAAGGCATAGTTCACGCCCGCCATGAAGCCGCCCCAGAAGGCCGACAGCGCCAGCGCATACAGGCCGAACTTGGCCAGGGTGGTGAAGGCCATCACCAGGCCGCCGCCCGCGGCCTGGCGCACCATGGCCAGGTATTCGGCTCCGGTGCGGGTGATGTAGTGCTCGCCGGTCTCGGCGCTGCGCTCGGCCATCTTCGCCGCCAGCAGCGAGGAGTTGGCCGACACCAACGCGCGCAGGCTGCGCCGCTCGCGCCCCACCAGCACCAGCTGCGCCATGAGCCGCGTGGCGGCCACGGCCGGGTGTGGCGACAGCAGGCATTCCAGCAGCGCGCGCACGCGCAGGATGCGCTCGCGCAGCTGGCGCAGGCGAAACACCAGGCCCACCGAGACGCCCTCGTCCTCGAAGTGCGTGTACACGCTGGCCGCCGCGGCGCGGCAGGCGTCCAGGTGCTCGCGCAGGCGCTGCGCGGCCTGCTGCAGCCGGTCACCCTCGCGCAGCGGGTGCAGCACCTCCACGCGCAGGCTCTCGGCGTCGCGCAGCAGCACGTGAAAGGGCTGTTCGGCGCGCGTCTGCTCGCTCATGCGCAGGCGCAGCTCGGGCGCAAAACCGTTGGCCAGAATCTGTCCGGCGCAATAGCTGATGGCGTCCAGCAGGTCGCGCTGCCAGGCGTTGGCGCAGCCGGCGCCCGCGTCGTCGCCATCGTGCGTGGGCACGAGCACGGCCAGCAGGCGCTCGATCAGGGCCTCGTCCAGCGCCGCCAGCCAGCGCGCGTCATAGCCGTGGGGCAGGGCCAGCATGAACAGCTCGGAGGCGTCCAGCGTGTCGGGGCTGGTGGGCAGCAGCTTGTAGCGCAGGCGCTCGGCCAGCTCGCTGGCCATGGAGGTGCGCTGCGCAAAGCCGAAGTCGGCTAGCAGCGTGGTGATGTCCAGCTGGCGCGTCAGCACCGCCCACCAGGCCTGCAGGCGCGCGCGCAGCTCGGGCGAGTCCTGCGCGGCCTGCACCAGCTGGGCCACGCGGCCGGTGGCGCCCTCCACCACGCGATCGTCGCCGCGCACCCAGTCCAGCAGGGCGATGAGCTGCAGGTGGCGCTGCGCCGCGGGCGCCTCGCAGTCCAGGGCGGCCAGCAGCTCGGCCAGCTCGGGCTGGCGGCGGCTCAATGCAGAACCCGCTGCGTGAAGGGCCGGCCCGGCTCATCCGGGGCGTCGGCCTCTAGTACGAACAGGGCGATGGGGCAGTCGAAGCGCTCACCGTCCTCGGCCACGCAAAAGTAGCTGCCATGCATGCTGCCGCTGGCCGTGCGCAGGCGGCAGCCGCTGGTGTATTCAAAGGCCTCGCCGGGTTTCAAAAGCGGCTGCTGGCCGACCACGCCCAGGCCCTT
Source organism: Pseudomonadota bacterium (assembly GCA_018240995.1). Classification (GTDB taxonomy): domain Bacteria; phylum Pseudomonadota; class Gammaproteobacteria; order Burkholderiales; family Burkholderiaceae_C; genus Alicycliphilus. The sequence goes on from JAFEES010000005.1 coordinate 25,169, forward strand.
GACCTCCTGCACCTGGCCATTGGCGTCGCAGATGATCCAGTGGCGCGCGATCAGCTGCGCGACCTGGTCGCCGGTGTTGGTGATGGTGATGGTGTAGGCAAAGCTGTATGCACCCCGCTCGGGCGCGGACTGCTCGGGCAGGTACTGGGGCCGCACCTCGACCTGGAACTGGTATTTGGGCATCGGGCGATGTTACTGCCCTGCTGCGACAATCGCCGGCATGAGCCGCACCTACCGCATCGCCCCCTCCATTCTGTCCGCCGACTTTGCCCGCCTGGGCGAGGAAGTGCGCAGCGTCGTCGCCGCCGGTGCCGACTGGAT
>JAFEES010000060.1 GCA_018240995.1 Pseudomonadota bacterium
TGGTGTCCACCACCTCGGCCACCACCTCGCCGCCCTGCACGGCCACGCTGCTGGCGTTCATGGCCAGCTGGTTGGCCTGGGCGGCGTTGTCGGCGTTCTGGCGCACGGTGGCGCCCAGCTGCTCCATGGAGGCCGCGGTCTGCTCCAGCGCACTGGCTTGGGACTCGGTGCGCGCCGACAGGTCGTGGTTGCCCTGGGCGATCTGGGCGCTGGCCGTGGCCACGCTCTCGGCGTTGCCGCGCACGCCGGCCACCACGCGGGTCAGGCTGTCCTGCATCTCGCGCAAGGCCTGCAGCAGGTGCGCGGCCTCGTCGCGGCCCTGGGTGGCTATGGTCTGGGTCAGGTCGCCCTCGGCAATCTGGCCGGCGCGGCGTACGGCCACCTGCAGCGGCGCGGTGATGGAGCGGCTGAGCAGCCAGGCCAGGCCGGCGCCCAGCAGCAGTGCCAGCGCGGTGGCGGCGATCAGAATCATGCGGCCCTGGGCGGCCTCGCTGGCGACGCGTTCGCGCTCTTTTTCATACAGCATCTGCTGGCGCTCTTCCAGGGCCAGCAGGGTGGCGATATAGGCGTCGGACAAGGGCTTGAGCTGGCTGTCCACCCAGCCGGCGACGTCTTCGCCGGCGTTCTTGCGCTTGAACAGGTCGGCGCGCGGCTTGCGGTAGGCCTCGCGCGCCTTGTCCACGGCCGCGATTTGGGCGCGCCCCTCGTCGGACTGCAGCAGCCGCTCCACCACCTTGCGCGATAGATCCACCCCGGCCGAGGTCTTGTCCATTTCCGCCTGCCAGGCGGGTAGGCGGCTGGTGTCCAGGTCGTAGAGCGCGGCGCGCGTGCGGATCCAGTTCTGGTCTATGCCCTGGCGCCACTGCACGGCGGCGCGTAGGCGCTCGTTGTCGGTGCTGGTCAGGCGCTCGCTGGCGGCCGCCAGATCCTGCAGGCGCCAGACACCCACGGCGGCAATGACCATGGTGATCAACAGCACCAGCCCAAAGGACAGCGCCAGGCGCGGGCCTACCTTGATGTCGTTCAGTCGCATGGAGTACCTATTAATTCAAGTGTGAAGTGAAAATAAATGTATCAACAACCCTGGATGCTGTCCATCCACATATTCGGCAGAAACTGCCCGTGCTAGAGGCCTTTTTGGGCCGTTCGCCGGTCGCGGCGGGGGCTTTGCTACACTTTGCGGCCATGTTCATTCACCGCATCTTTATTGCAGGTCGCAGCGACCGGGGAGCCTGGCCCTGGCGCAAGCCAGCGCGCTTGAACTCCTGACAGCACCCGGGGCCACCCGCCGCGTGCAATCCTGGCCCGGCCTTGATGGCGGGGCCGCCTCCCGAATGAACCCGCGGCCAGCGCCCCTGCAGCGCGCCGCACGAGCTGGGAACTCTTGTCGTGATCACAGAACTGGAATTCAAAAGTCTGGCCCAGGAGGGCTACAACCGCATCCCGCTGATCGCGGAGGCCTTCGCGGATCTGGAAACCCCGCTGTCGCTGTACCTGAAGCTGGCCCATGGCAAGGGCGATGGGCGGCACAGCTTTCTGCTCGAATCGGTCGTCGGCGGCGAGCGCTTCGGGCGCTACAGCTTCATCGGCCTGCCGGCACGCACCCTCTTGAGGGCCAGCGGCTTTGGCAGCGCCGCCAAGACCGAGGTGGTGACCGACGGGCAGGTGGTGGAAAGTGCCGACGGTAACCCGCTGGACTTCATCGCCGCCTATCAAAAGCGCTTCAAGGTCGCGCTGCGCCCCGGCCTGCCGCGCTTTTGCGGCGGCCTGGCGGGCTATTTCGGCTACGACGCGGTACGCTATATCGAAAAGAAGCTGGAAAACACCTGCCCGCCCGACAACCTGGGCTGCCCCGACATACTGCTGCTGCAGTGCGAGGAGTTGGCCGTCATAGACAACCTCTCGGGCAAGCTCTACCTCATCGTCTATGCCAACCCGGCAGAGGCCGAGGCCTATGCGCGCGCCAAGAAACGCCTGCGCGAGCTCAAGGAGCAGCTCAAGTATTCGGTCAGCGCGCCCCAGGTCAGGCCCAGCGAAAGCCACCCGGCCGAGCGCAGCTTTGCCAAGGCGGACTATCTTGCGGCCGTGGAGCAGGCCAAGGAGCTGATCGCCGCCGGCGACTTCATGCAGGTGCAGGTGGGCCAGCGCATCCACAAGCGCTACACGGAAAGCCCGCTGTCGCTGTACCGCGCGCTGCGCTCGCTCAATCCTTCGCCCTATATGTATTACTACCACTTTGGCGACTTCCAGGTGGTGGGCGCCAGCCCCGAGATCCTGGTGCGCCAGGAGGCCGTGGAGCAGGGCACCAAGGTCACGATACGCCCGCTGGCCGGCACGCGGCCCCGCGGCGCCACGCCCGAGAAGGACAAGGCGGCCGAGCTGGAGCTGATGAACGACCCCAAGGAGCGCGCGGAGCATGTGATGCTCATAGACCTGGCGCGCAACGACATCGGCCGCATCGCCAAGACCGGCACGGTGAAGGTCACCGAGGCCTTCTGCATAGAGCGCTACAGCCATGTGATGCACATCGTCAGCAATGTCGAGGGCATCCTGAACGAGGGCATGACCAGCATGGACGTGCTCAAGGCCACCTTCCCGGCGGGCACGCTGACCGGCGCGCCCAAGGTGCATGCCATGGAGCTCATCGACCAGCTGGAGCCCACCAAGCGCGGCCTGTACGGCGGCGCCTGCGGCTACCTGAGCTATGCCGGCGACATGGACGTGGCCATCGCCATCCGCACCGGCATCGTGAAGGACGGCATGCTCTACGTGCAGGCGGCAGCCGGCGTGGTGGCGGACTCGGTGCCCGAGCTGGAATGGAAAGAAACGGAACACAAGGCCCGCGCCCTGCTGCGCGCGGCGGAACTGGTTGAGGAAGGTTTGGAATGACGCGCGCGATCGATCAGGTGCAGCACTGCACCACCATGGAGGATGTGCGCCGCTTCATCGACGCGCTCGATGACGTGCTGGTGCCGCTGCTGGTGACGCGCGGCGGCTACATGACGCAGGCGGCACGCATCAAGCAATGCAACACCCAGGTGCGCGACGAGGATCGCATCGAGGCCATCGTCGCCCGCGTGCGCGCACGCGCCGCGGCCGAGGGCGGCCAGCCCGACGTGATGGAGGCCATCTACCGCAGCATGATGGAGGCCTATATCGCCTACGAACACCGCGAATTCGCGCGCATGCGCGCGCCGGGAGATGAGTCATGAAGCTCTTGATGGTCGATAACTACGACAGCTTCACCTACAACATCGTCCAGTATTTTGGTGAGCTGGGCGCCGAGGTGGAGGTGTTCCGCAACGACGAGATCACCGTGGAGGGCATCGCCGCGCGCGCGCCCGACCGGCTGGTGATCTCGCCCGGCCCCTGCTCACCTCTTGAGGCGGGCATCTCGGTGGCGGCGATACAGCACTTCGCCGGCAGGCTGCCCATCCTGGGCGTGTGCCTGGGGCACCAGAGCATTGGCGCGGCCTTTGGCGGCACCATCATCCGCGCGCAGGAGCTGATGCATGGCAAGACCAGCGTCATCACCACCGACGAGCAGGGCGTGTTCGCCGGCCTGCCGCGCCAGTTCACGGTGAACCGCTACCACTCGCTGGCGATTGAGCGCGCCAGCTGCCCCGAGGTGCTGGCCGTCACCGCCTGGACGGAGGACGGCGAGATCATGGGCGTGCGCCACCGCGAGCTGCCCATAGAGGGCGTGCAGTTCCACCCCGAGAGCATCCTCACCGAGCACGGCCACGCCATGCTGAAGAACTTCCTGGAGCAGCGCGCTTGATCGACGCGCAGCAGCTGTTGCTGTTCGTGCTGGCGGGTTGGCTGCTGAACCTCACGCCCGGGCCGGACGTGCTGTACATCGTCACGCGTGCCTTGCGAAACGGCCTGCGCGCCGGACTGGTGGCGGGCCTGGGCATTGCCGCTGGTTGTCTGGTGCATGTCGGTGCCGCGGCCGTCGGCGTGGGCGCGTTGCTGGCGGCGTCCGGCACGGCGTTCACGTTGATCAAGTGGCTGGGCGCGGCCTACCTGGTGTGGCTGGGGCTGCGCCTGCTGCGCGCGCGCGGCGAAAGTGTGTTGGCCGGCGTGGTGCGCGAGACCGCCGGTCGCGCGCCGACGCCGCTGGCGTCCAGGGAAATCTTCCTGAGCGGCTTTTGGACGAATGTGCTCAACCCCAAGGTGGCCATATTCTTTCTGGCCTTCGTGCCGCAGTTCATCGCCCCCGGCACCGAGCACAAGGCCCTGGCCTTCGTACTGCTGGGCCTGCTGTTCGTCGTCAACGCCATCCCCGTGAATGCGCTGTGGGCGCTGGCGGCGGCCTGGCTGGTGCGCCGCGTGGGCGCGGTGCAGCGCGGCATGCATTGGCTGGATCGAGCCGCTGGCTTGCTGTTCATAGGCTTTGGCGTGCGCCTGGCACTGACCGACGCGCCAGCGGCCTGATTACTGGAGACAAGACCCATGTCCATCACCCCGCAAGAGGCGCTGCAGCGCACCATAGAGCACCGCGAGATCTTCCACGACGAGATGCTGCACCTGATGCGCATGATCATGAGCGGCGAGCTTTCGCCCGTCATGACCGCGGCCATCATCACCGGCCTGCGTGTGAAAAAGGAGACGATTGGCGAGATCACCGCCGCCGCGCAGGTGATGCGTGAGTTCTCGCGCAAGGTCAGCGTGGCCGATACCACGCACCTGGTGGACATCGTGGGCACGGGCGGCGACGGCGCCGGCACCTTCAACATCTCCACCTGCGCCACCTTCGTCATCGCCGCAGCCGGCGGCAAGGCCGCCAAGCATGGCGGGCGCAGCGTCAGCAGCAAGTCGGGCAGCGCCGACGCCATGGAGGCCCTGGGCGTGAACATACAGCTCACGCCCGCGCAGATCGCGCAGTGCATTGCCGACGTGGGCATAGGCTTCATGTTCGCGCCCAACCACCACCCGGCCATGAAGAACGTGGCCCCGGTGAGGAAGGAGCTGGGCGTGCGCACCATCTTCAACATCCTGGGCCCGCTCACCAACCCGGCCGGCGCGCCCAACATCCTCATGGGCGTGTTCCATGAAGACCTGGTGGGCATACAGGTACGCGCGCTGCAGCGCCTGGGCGCCCAGCATGCGCTGGTGGTCTATGGCCGCGACGGGCTCGACGAGATCAGCCTGGGCGCCGGCACCCTGGTGGGCGAGCTGAAGGACGGCGTGGTGCGCGAGTACGAGATCCACCCCGAGGACTTCGGCCTGCGCATGGCCGGCACGCGCGCGCTGCGCGTGAACGACCCCGAGCAGTCCCGGGCCATGCTGCTCAAGGTGCTGCAGGGCGACGAGGGCCCGGCGCGCGACATCGTCTGCCTGAACGCCGGCGCCGCGCTGTATGCGGCGAACGTGGCACCCAGCATGGCCGAGGGCCTGCAGCGCGCGCAGCAGGCGCTGGCCAGCGGCGCGGCCCTGGCCAAGCTGCACGAGCTTGTCGCCTACACGCAAAAGCTGGCGACCTGAGCGCGCGCCATGAGCCTGCTTGACGCCCCCATCTGGCACGACGCCGGCACCTGGATCGTGCTCGGCGTGTCGCTGCTGTTCATCGTCGTCGGCCTGGTGCTGCACCAGGTCATACGCAAGGTGCTGCGCAGGCCCCCAGAACATTGACCATTGCATTGGAAAACCCGCCGTGTCCGACATCCTGAACCAAATCGTTGAAGTGAAGCTGGGCGAAGTGGCCGCGGCCAAGCGGCGCATGAGCCTGGCCGACATGCGCCGCGACGCCGAGAGCCGCGTGCTGACGCGCGACTTCGTCGGCGCGCTGCGCGCCAAGGTGGCCGCCGGCCAGGCCGCGGTCATCGCCGAGATCAAGAAGGCCAGCCCGAGCAAGGGCGTGATCCGCGCCGACTTCATTCCCGCCGACATCGCGCAAAGCTATGCCGAGGGCGATGGCCGGGTCAATGCCGCCTGCCTGTCGGTGCTCACCGACCGCCAGTTCTTCCAGGGCCAGCCCGACTACCTGAAGCAGGCGCGCGCCAGCTGCCAGCTGCCGGTGCTGCGCAAGGACTTCATGGTCGACGCGTACCAGATCTACGAGTCGCGCGCCATGGGTGCCGACTGCGTGCTGCTTATCGCCGCCTGCCTTGAAGACGGCCAGATGGCCGAGATGGAGGCCATCGCCCGCAGCCTGGACATGGCGGTGCTGGTGGAGGTGCACGACGCGCCCGAGCTGGAGCGCGCGCTGCGCCTGAAGACGCCGCTGATCGGCATCAACAACCGCAACCTGCGCAGTTTCGAGGTCAGCCTGCAGACCACGCTGGAGCTCATCAAGGAGGTGCCCGCCGAGCGCCTGCTGGTGACCGAGTCCGGCATCCTCGCGCCCACCGATGTGCGCCTGATGCGCGACGCGGGCGTGCATGCCTTCCTGGTGGGCGAGGCCTTCATGCGCGCGCCAGACCCGGGGCTGGCGCTGGCGCGCCTGTTTGCCTGACGGTGCTGCGCCTGCTGCGAGCCCCCGCCGATCCCCAGCGCCGTGAATGGTGGTGGCTGGCGTGGCTCGCGCTGCTTGCGGCGGTCATGCTGGCCACCGGCCTGTGGCTGACACGCGGGCGTGTCGAGGCGCGCGAGCGCGAGCTGCTCGCGCAGCAGGCGGCGGTACTGCATGACAACCTGGGCGAGCAGCTGGAGGCCATCAACAATGCCCTGAGCATTCTGCTGGCCGACGTGCGTCGCGGCAGCCACGCGCCGGACGGACAGCAGGGCCTGATGGAGCGCATGCGCAACTTTGCCGATGCCATGCCCGCGGTGCGCACCTTCAGCCTGCTGGATGCGCAGGGGCGGGTGCTGGCCTCCAGCGCCGCCGACGTGGTCGGGCGCGACCTGAGCCAGCGCGCGTATTTCCAGGCCGCCGTGCAGGCCGGCCAGACCGACGCGCTAATGGTGGCGCAACCCTTCTTCGGCATGCTGGGCGGCTGGGTGCTGATGCTGGGGCGCAGCGTGCCCGGGCCCGATGGCGCCTTTGGCGGCCTGCTGGTGGCGGCGCTGGACGTGCAGCATTTCCAGACCCTGCTGCAATCCGTGCGCTACGCGCCGGACATGCGCGTGAGCCTGAGCCACGGCGACGGCCTGCGCGTCATGGCTCTGGGGGCGGATCACGAACGTGATGGCGTGAACCTGGCCCAGCCCGGCACCCTGTTCACGCGCCACCGCGCCAGCGGCCAGGCCGCCAGCGTGCTGCAGGGCTTTCCACTGCCCGGCTACCCGCCCTATCTGATGGCCCTGCGCACGGTGCAGCCGGCCACCTTGCGCATGGACAAGCCGCTGGTGGTGGCCGCGGGGCGGCCGCTGCATGAGGTGTTTGCCGGCTGGCGCGCCCAGGCCTGGCGCTTTGCCGCGCTGTACCTGCTGTTCTGCGCCGCGGCCGGCGTGGGGCTGCGCCTGATGCACCGCCGGCAAAACGAAGCGAGTGCCCAGACGCGGCTGCTGCAGGCCGATCAGCGCCGCCAGCAGGAGCTGCTGCACCGGCTGGTGGAGAGCCTGCCCGGCGTGCTGTACCAGTACCAGCTGGAGCCGGACGGGCGCAGCCACTTCCCCTACGCCAGCCCCGGCGTGGCCGACGTTTACGGCCTTACGCCCGAGCAGCTGCAGGCCGACGCGGCTCCCGTGTTCGCGCGCGTCCACCCCGACGATCTGCCACGCGGGCGCGTCAACATCCAGGAGTCGGCGCGCACGCTGGCCGACTGGAAGAGTGAATACCGCGTCATCCTGCCCGGGCGCGGCGAGCGCTGGCTCAGCGGCCAGGCGCGGCCGCAGCGGCTGGACAGTGGCGCCGTGCTCTGGCATGGCTACATACACGACGTGACCGACCAGCGGCGCCAGGCGCTGCAGCTGCAGGAAACCGAACGCCTGCTGCAGCAGCTGATGAACGACATGCCCGTGGGCCTGTGCATGGTGGACGCGCAGCGCCGCATCTACTTTCGCAACCGGCGCTTTTTGCAGCACTTCGGTTACGACCAGGCCGCGGCGCCCACGCTGCACGAATGGGCGCTGCAGGCCTATCCCGACGCGGGCTACCGCCAGGACGTGGCGCGCACCTGGAGCCAGGCCATGGCCGGCGCGCGCACACAGGGTGGCGTGATCGCGGCGCAGCCCTACCGCGTCACCGGCAGCGACGGCGCGCAGCATGTGATGGACATAGGCGGCCTGCTGTTCGGCGAGCATTTCCTGGCCACCTTCCAAGATCGCACCGAGCAGCAGGCGCAAAGCGAGCTGCTGCACCGCCTGGCCTATGTGGACGGCCTCACCGGCCTGGCCAACCGGCGCCAGTTCGACCAGGCCCTGCAGGCCGAATGGCGCCGCTGCCGGCGCAGCCGCTCGCCGCTGGCCGTGCTGCTGCTGGACATCGACTATTTCAAGCAATACAACGACCGCTACGGCCACCAGGCCGGCGACGCCTGCCTGCAGGCCGTGGCGCGCGCGCTGCGCGCCGGCCTGGCACGCTCGCACGACCTGGTGGCGCGCTACGGCGGTGAGGAATTCGTCTGCCTGCTGCCCGAATGCGACGCCGCCGGCGCCCTGCACAAGGCCGAGGATCTGTGTCGCGCGGTGCAGGCCCTGGGCCTGGCGCACGCGGGCTCAGAAGCTGGCGCGGTGGTCACCATCAGCATCGGCGTGGCCTGCCTGGTGCCCGACGCCGAGGCCAGCCCCGAGGCCCTGCTGCGCCAGGCCGACCAGCAGCTGTACCGTGCCAAGGGTGCCGGGCGCAACCGCGCCCTGGGCGCAAGCTCCTGCCTACAATGACCGGCATCGCTGCCACGGCCTGCCCATGCCCTGGCGCGCCCATGCCGAGGTGTTCTTGCCGCCCATTTCGCCCATGCACATGCAGCGCTTCCGCCGCGAATGGTGGTGGCTGGGCTTGGGCGCGCTGCTCATGGGCGCGCTGCTCGCCGCCGGGCTGTGGCACGAGCGCAGCCAGATAGAGGCGCGCGAGCGCCAGCACCTGGCGCAGCAGGCACGCATGCTGCACGACAACCTGGTGCCGCAGCTGGGCGCCATCAACCATGTGCTGGCCAGCCTGCAGGCCGACATGCCGCGCTGGCGCCAGCGCGCCGGCGGCATGGCCGAGCTGAGCCAGCGCCTGCAGCTGTTCTTCCATGCCCTGCCGGGCGTGCGCAGCCTGAATCTGCTCGACGCCCAGGGACGGGTGCAGGCCTCCAGCCATGACCAGCTGCTGGGGCAGGACTTCGGCCAGCGCGGCTACGTGCAGCGCGCGCGCGCAGGCCTGGCGCCCGAAACACTGCTCGTGAGCCCGCCGTTCGAGGGGGGCGCTGGGCGGGCGCGTGCTGGTGCTGGCGCGCAGCCTGACGGCGCCTGACGGCAGCCATGACGGCCTGCTCACGGCCTCGCTGAATCCCGAGTACCTGCATGTGGTGCTGCAGTCCGTGCGCTACGCCGGCGACCTGTTCACGGCCCTGACGCATGGCGACGGCCAACGCCTGATGACGCTGGGCGACGCCAACCCGCCTGCCGACGACAACCAGGCCCGGCCGGGCAGCCTTTTCAGCGCCCACCTGGCAAGCCAGCGCCCGGGCAGCGTGCTGCGTGGGCCGCTGCACCCCGGCGGTGCGGACTACCTGGTGGCCATGCGCACCGTGCAGCCGCCGCAGCTGCACATGGATCAACCGCTGGTGGTCACCGTGGGGCGTGCGACGCAGGCCGTCTGGGCGCAGTGGAGCCAACGGGCGCGCTTTCTGGCGCTGGTGTACCTGCTGTCCTGCCTGGCGCTGGCCACGGGCCTGCTGGCCCTGCAGCGCCGGCAATGGCGCCTGTGGCATACGCAGGAGCTGCTGGCCCAGCAGCTGGCCCTGAAGCGCCAGCAGGAAGACATGCTGCGCCGCCTGGCCGACAACCTGCCGGGGCTGCTCTACCAATTCCAGTTGGAGCCCGATGGGCGCGGCCACTTCCCCTATGTCAGCCCGGGCGTGGCCGACATCTTCGGCCGCCCGCCCGAGGACTGGCGCACCGACGCCGCGCCCATGCTCGCGCACATCCATCCGGCAGACCTGGCCGCGGGCGCCGCGGCCATGCAGGAATCGGCGCGCACCCTGGGCGTGTGGCAGGGCGAATACCGCCTGCACCTGCCCGGCAGCGGCGAGCGCTGGCTCAGCGGCCAGGCAAGGCCGCAGCGGCTGGACGATGGCTCCGTGCTCTGGCATGGCTATGTGCAGGACGTCACCGAGGCCAAGCAGCAGGCCATGGAGCTGCAGGCCAAGGAGCGCCTGCTGCGCCACCTGATGGAGCAAATGCCCATCGGCCTGTGCCTGGTGGACGAGGCCGGGCGCTTTTACTTCCGCAACCAGCGCTTCACGGACTATTTCGGCTACCCGGCCCACGAGGGGCTCACGCTGCAGCGCTGGTGGCAGGAGGTCTACCCCGATGAGGACTACCGCGCCAGCGTGCTCGCCACCTGGAGCCAGACCCTGGCCTACGCCAACGCACATGACGGGGCCATGCCCAGCCACGAATACCGCGTCACCACGCGCTACGGCACGCAGCGCACCATGGCCATTGGCGGCATCGCCATGGGCGCGCAGTTCATGGCCAGCTTCATCGACCTGACCGAGCAGAAGGCGCACAACGACCTGCTGCGCCACCTGGCCTTCGTCGATGGCGTCACCGGCATTGCCAACCGCCGGCGCTTCGACGAGGCCCTGCAGCGCGAATGGCGCGACTGCCAGCGCAAGGGTGCGCCGCTGGCGCTGCTGATGTTCGACATCGACCATTTCAAGGCCTACAACGACCTGTACGGCCACCAGGGCGGCGACGCCTGCATCCGCGCCGTGGCCACCGTGCTAAGCGCCGGCCTGGGCCGCCCGCACGACCTGGCCGCGCGCTACGGCGGCGAGGAATTCGTCTGCCTGCTGCCCGACTGCGGCGCGCCGGACGCCCTGGCCAAGGCGCGCGAGCTGTGCCAGGCCGTGCGCGCCCTGGGCCTGGTGCACCGCGGCTCGCCCGTGGCGCCGGTGGTCACCCTCAGCGCCGGTGTGGCCTGCCTGGTGCCGGGCGAGCACGACAGCCCCGAGACACTGCTGGCGCGCGCCGATGCCAGCCTGTACCGCGCCAAGTTCGCCGGCCGTGACCGCGTCGAGAGTGATCTCAATATACTCTTATAACCATAGCTACTTGCGCACGCTGCATAAGCGTCGTAGATGAATTTGCCTGAATATGTACATGCGCGGACGCCCCTCACACCTCCCAGGGGCTACAGCGAGACGCTGCGCTGGGCCCTCCTCCCCTCTCCCCTCGCGGGAGAGGGGCCGGGGGAGAGGGGG
>JAFEES010000061.1 GCA_018240995.1 Pseudomonadota bacterium
CTTGACGACATGCCCGCGCATCGAGGGGCGGTCGTAGAAATCGGCGCCCGACAGGTCGGCCACGGTGCCTATGTCCTTGTCGCCGCGGCCGGACAGGTTGACCAAAATGGACTGCTGCGGCGTCATGGTCTTGGCCAGCTTCATGGCGTAGGCCACGGCATGGCTGGATTCCAGCGCCGGGATGATGCCCTCGGTGCGGCACAGGTAGTGAAAGGCTTCGAGCGCCTCGGCGTCGGTGATGCCCACGTATTGCGCGCGGCCGATTTGCTGCAGCCAGGCATGCTCGGGGCCCACGCCGGGGTAGTCCAGGCCGGCGCTGATGCTGTGCGTCTCGGTGATCTGGCCGTTCTCGTCCTGCAATATAAAGGTACGGTTGCCGTGCAGCACGCCGCTGCTACCCCGCTGCAGGCTGGCCGAATGCTTGCCAGAGTCCAGGCCTTCGCCCGCGGCCTCCACACCGATCAGGCGCGTGTTCTCGAAGGGTATGTAGGGGTGGAAGATGCCCATGGCGTTGCTGCCGCCGCCCACGCAGGCGACCACGGCGTCGGGCTGCTTGGCGGCTATTTTTTGCTCGGCCAGCATGGCGGGCATCTGCGTCAGGCATTCCTCGCCGATCACGCTCTGGAAGTCGCGCACCATCATCGGGTAGGGGTGGGGGCCGGCCACGGTGCCGATGATGTAGAAGGTGTTGTCCACATTCGCCACCCAGTCGCGCATGGCCTCGTTGAGCGCGTCCTTGAGCGTCTTGCTGCCCGATTCGACCGGCACCACGGTGGCGCCCAGCAGCTTCATGCGGTAGACGTTGGGGCTTTGGCGCTTCACGTCCTCGGCGCCCATGTAGACCACGCATTCCAGGCCGTAGCGCGCGCAGATGGTGGCCGTGGCCACGCCGTGCTGGCCGGCGCCGGTCTCGGCGATGATGCGCGGCTTGCCCATGCGCCGTGCCAGCATGGCCTGGCCGATGACGTTGTTGATCTTGTGCGCGCCGGTGTGGTTCAGATCCTCGCGCTTGAGGTAGATCTGCGCCCCGCCCATTTCGCGGCTGGTGCGCGCGGCGTGGTAGATGGGCGAGGGGCGGCCCACGAAATGCGCCAGCTCGTAGTGGAATTCGGCCAGGAACTCCGGATCATGCTGGTAGCGGGCGTAGGCCTGGCGCAGCTCGTCGATGGCGTGCGTCAGCGTCTCGCTGACAAAGCTGCCGCCATAGGGGCCGAAATGGCCCGAGGCATCGGGTTGGTGGTATTCAGACATTCAGATGGATGGTGCTGGTGCCGCATCGGCCGCACGCACGGCGGCGATGAAGCGTTGGATCTTGCCGGCGTCCTTGATGCCCTTCAGGGTCGAGCCATCGGGGCCATCGAGCTCCACGCCGGAGCTGACGTCAACCGCCAGCGTCTTGCAACGCGGGCGTACCTGGGCTATGCCATCGGTCACGTTTGCAGGCGTGAGTCCACCAGACAAAACGAGGTGAGAGCTGACGCTTGGTGGCAGGAGTGACCAATTGAATGCCTTGCCGCCGCCGCCATAGCCCTCGACATGGGCGTCGAGCAAGATGGCGCGGGCGTGTGAGTAATCTTGCGCGTATTTTACGAGGTCGAAGCGTGCCGCACCGGCGCCTAAGGGTATGCGCGCGGCGCGCAGGAAGGGAATGCGCCCCTGGTCGCTGGCGGCCCGGCAGTCGTCGGGCGACTCATCACCATGAAATTGCACCATGGCGCCCGTTACCTGGGCGCTTGCAGCTATCACTTCTGAAGCTGACGCATTCACGAACAGCAGCACCGGCGTGACGAAGGGCGGCAGGCGCCGCGCAAGCTCCGCCGCGCGCGCGGGGCTGACAAAGCGCGGGCTTTGGGGGTAGAGCACGAAGCCTACGGCGTCGGCGCCGGCATGCACCGCGGCGTCCACGTCCTGCTCGCGCGTCAGGCCGCAGATCTTGATGCGGGTTCTTAGGAGGGAGGGGCTGCTCATGGCAGCCAATCATACGCAGCCGTGCGCGTGGGCAGGCCCCACTCGGCGGCGTACACCGGCCCCTGGAAGTACAGGCCATCGGGCGAGAACGTGGGCGCCGCCGCGTCGCGCGAGCGTGCCTCGAGCACCTGGCGCATCCAGCCGGGCGGGTAAAGACCCTGGCCTATGGCGACTATGCAGCCCATGATGTTGCGAATCATGTGGTGCAAAAAGGCATTGCCCTGGAACTCGAAGCGCCAGTAGCAGGGCACGCAGCCATGGCTGCCGGCGGATTCGCCGGGGGGCGGGCTGCGCCGCGTGATGCTGATGCGCTCTAGCGTCTTCACGGGCGACTTGGCCTGGCAGGCCGAGGCACGGAAGGACGTGAAGTCATGCTCGCCCAGCAGGTGCTGCACGGCCGCCTGCATGGCGTCTTCATCCAGCGCGTGGAATACCCAGCCCACGCGCCCCGCGTCCACGCTGGGGCGCACGGGCGACTGCAGCAGCACATAGGCATAGCGGCGCGCCACGGCGCAGGCGCGCGAGTGGAAGGCGTCCGGCACGTACTGCGCCCATTGCACGGCGATGTCCGCCGGCAGAAAGGTGTTGGTGCCGCGCACCCAGGAAAACGGCGCGCGCTGCAGCTCGGTGTCGAAGTGCACCACCTGCATCAGGCCGTGCACGCCGGCGTCGGTGCGGCCGGCGCAGATCGTGGCCACCTTGTGCGTAGCAAAGCGGCCCAGGGCCGCTTCGAGGTGGTCTTGCACGGTGTGGCCCGAGGGCTGGCTTTGCCAGCCGCTATAGGCCTGGCCGTTGTAGCTGACGCCCAGGGCCACCCTCATGGCATGCCCCCCGCGTGGGGCGCGGCGCTGAGGCCGTGCCCGCGCATGGCAGGAGGCATCAACCCAGCTCGGCCAGCAGGCGCTGGGCGCGGGTCTTGAGCGCGCCGCTGGCTTCGGCAATGACTTCCTCGACCAGGGTGCGCGCGCCTTCGCTGTCGCCTATGGTGTTGAACTCCTCGGCCAATGCCAGCTTGGTGGCCAGCGGGTCGTCCGGCAGGGACTCGCCAGCGTCGGCGACGGCTGGCGCCGCAGCGGCGGGCGCATCCGGCAGGCTCAGATCCAGGGACAGGTCGCCCAGGTCGAACTCCAGCGGTGCCGGGGCCGAGTCCTTGGCTGCGCCGCCGTCCAGCGGGGTGGCGGCGGTGCTTGCCAGCAACAGATCATCGGCGCCAAAGTCCAGCGCGGCCGGCTCGGTGCTCAGGGTGGCGATCTCGGTGGGTTCGGTGCTCGGCAGGTGCTCGGCGGCAGGCGCTGCGTGGGGCAGCTCCAGGTCGATGGCGTCCAGCGCCTTGGGCGGCTCTGCGGCGGCAGCGACCGGCGTTGCCGTCAGCTCGCTTGCGGCGGCGGCCATGGCGAAGGCACTGGGTGCAGGCGCCTGGATCGGTGGCGCGTCGTGCAAATCCAGATCCAAATCCAGATCAAGGTCAGGCAACACGGAGTCTGGGCCCGTGGCCGCGTTGGCCTGCGTGCCCACGCCCACCGTGCTCGGGAAGTTGCTGATGGGGGCGATGTCGCGCTCGTCGCCGGCCGGTGCCGCCGGGCGGCCGCCGGGTTGGTACAGGGCGTTGTCCGGATCCAGCGTGCGGCCCAAGTCGGCCACGCGCGACCAGTCCGGGCCCTGGCCGTTGGTCAGGCGGAAAACGTCGCCGGCAACCGATTCCAGGGCCTTGCGATCCTGGCGCTTGGCATAGATGTCGGCCAGCTTCGCGGGTATGGCGACACGCTCGGGACTATGGCGCATGGCCTCCTTGAGGATTTCCTCGGCCTGCAGGTCGCGGCCGTAGGCCAGGTACACGTCGGCCTCGGCTACCGGATCCA
This sequence comes from Pseudomonadota bacterium, assembly GCA_018240995.1. Lineage (GTDB taxonomy): Bacteria > Pseudomonadota > Gammaproteobacteria > Burkholderiales > Burkholderiaceae_C > Alicycliphilus. The sequence goes on from JAFEES010000061.1 coordinate 3,828, forward strand.
CGTCGCCGCCCACGTCGAGCTGGCTGGGTGAATAGCTCATCGACGAGGCGCCGGTGGTCAGGCTGCTGTCGGCCGTGTCCACGCGCTGGCCGCCGCTGGCGCCAAAGAATGAATCCGGGTTGCCGCTGTCCGGGAAGGCGCTGTCCGGCACTGCGCGCTGGCGGCGCCCTTGTGCCACGCGGTAGCCGCCGTAGCCCAGCAAGGCCAGCACCAGCGCCAGCGCGCCGCCGGCCAGCAGCGGGTCTTCGGTGAGCGAGTCCAGGAAGCTGGGCTCCTCATGGTTTGCGGGGGGCTGCGGTGCCGGGGCTGCGGCAGGCGCAGGTGCGGCTGCCGATGCCTGCGGTGCAGCCTCCGAGGCCACGGCTGCCGCGGCCTGGGCCGCCGGTGCTTCGGCGCTGGCGCCGGCCTGCGGCTGGGGTGCGGCTTCGGCCAGGCCAGCCGGTGCCGGCACGGCAACGCCAGGCTGGCTGGCGGTCGCGGCGGGGACGGCTGCGCTGGCGGCGGCTGCAGCAGCGGCGCCCTGCGGGGAGGTGCCGCTGAGCTGGTTCAGGTCGGCAATGTTCTTGGACAGCTCGGCCAGGCGGGCCGTGTTCTGGTCGGCCTGTTTGTCACGGGCGAGCTGCTCGTCGGCCTTGCGCGCCTGTACGCCGCCCTTGGACAGGGTCAGCTTGTCGGGGCTGGTGGCCGTTGGCTTGGACTCATCGACCTGGGTCTGCACGGAGCCGCTGGCGGAGCGCTCGGCCGCGGCCACTTGCGCATTGGGCGCGGCGCCGGCCAGGCGGCGGCGGAACTCGTTGAAGTCGCGGCTTTGCGCGGCCACGATCTGGCGCGCCTCGGGCGCCGGCGTCGCCTGGGCCGCGGTCTCGCTGGGCATTTGCAAAACCGCCCCGGAGCGCAGCCGGTTCACGTTGCCGCCAATGAAGGCGTTGGGGTTGGCCTGCGCCATGGCGACCAGCATCTGGTCGAGCGAGACGCTGGCGGGCCGGTGCGCGCCGGCAATGCGTCCGGCGGTGTCGCCGGGGCGCACGGTGACCGTGTCAGTGCCGCTTGCACTGGCCTCTGCCGCAGCCGGCCGCGCCGGTGCCGGGGCTGCCCGCGGCGTGGGTCGCGGGGCAGGCGCAGGAGCGGCTGCGGCCTGGGGTGCGGCGGCGCGCGCCGCAGGGGCACGCGGCGCTGCCGGCACGCTTTCGGCGCGCGGCGCCGTCAGCCGAGGCGCAACGGTCGCTTCCACCGGCTTGCTACCCTGCGCTGGCGGGTCGAACAACATGGTGTAGCTGCGCACGATATGGCCCGAGCTCCAGGTGGCGTCGAGCACCAGATCCACAAACGGTTCGTTGATGGCGCGGCTGCTGCTCAGGCGCACCACCATGGTGCCGTCGGCGCGGCGATGCACCTGCACCTGCACGTTGCTGACCGTGGGCGAATACTCCAGCCCCTGGCTGCGAAACGCTGCCGCGTTGGCCGTGGTGACGCGCAGCGACTCGGCCTCGGCGGGGGTAATCTGGGGCAGCTCGATCTCGGCGCGCAGGGGCTCGCCCAGTGCCGATTGCACATTCACGCGTCCCAGGGTCAGGGCGTCGGCATCGGTGCTGATCAGGCCAGCCGAGAGAATGGCCGCGGAGGCCAGGACAGAAAATTTCCAGCGATGCATGTGGGCGACGAAAGTATGTTGGGGTGCAGTCCGGGAAAGCAGTGTGCCTGCAGTCACGCCCGGCGACTCGCCAAGGCGTGAAAATATGTAAAAAGCACCTTAACATCAATGCCTTGCACTGACAAGCCGAGGCCGGGCGTCGGGATTTACTACCCTGTTGGAAGGAGTAAAAACCTGCCTTTCCTGTTGGTAACAGGCAACGATCTACGCCGAACGGGGTAGTGCAGGCGGATGGCAACGGCGCCACCCGCGTGGCGCCGTTGGTCGGGTCTCTCAGGCCTGCAGCAGTATGCGCAGCATGCGCCGCAGCGGCTCGGCGGCGCCCCACAGCAGCTGGTCGCCGATCACGAAGGCGGAGACATATTCCGGCCCCATGTTGAGCTTGCGCACGCGGCCCACGCCGACCTCCAGGCCGCCGGTGATGGCCGCCGGGGTGAGCTCCTTGACGGTGATGGCGCGCTCGTTGGGCACGAACTTCACCCAGGGGTTGCCGTCCTTGATCAGGGCCTCGATCTGGGCCAGCGGAATGTCCTTCTTCAGCTTGAGCGTGAGCGCCAGCGAGTGGCAGCGCATGGCGCCAATGCGCACGCACAGGCCGTCGACGGGGATGGTGGCGGCCGTGCCCAGGATCTTGTTGACCTCGGCCTGGCCCTTCCATTCCTCCTTGGACTGGCCGTTGTCCAGCTGCGCGTCGATCCAGGGAATCAGGCCGCCGGCCAGGGGCGCGCCGAAATGCTCGGTGGGTACGTCCTCGCGGATGGTGCTGGCCACCTTGCGGTCGATCTCCAGGATGGCGGACGCGGGCGTGGCCAGCTCATCGGCCACGGCGCCATGCACCACGCCCATGCCCTTGAGCAGCTCGCGCATGTGGTTGGCGCCGCCGCCCGAGGCTGCCTGGTAGGTCATGGAGGACACCCAGTCCACCAGGCCGGCCTTGAACAGGCCCGCCAGGCCCATCAGCAAGATGGAGTTGGTGCAGTTGCCGCCGATCCAGTGCTTGCCGCCGGCGGCAAGCTTTTGCCGGATCAGGCCGTCGTTCACCGGGTCGAGCACGATGACGGCGTCGCCCTCCATGCGCAGCGCGCTGGCGGCGTCGATCCAGTGGCCCTGCCAGCCCGCGGCGCGGATCTTGGGGAAGACTTCCTTGGTGTAGTCGCCACCCTGGCAGGTGATGATGATGTCGCACTTGGCGAGCTCGGCAACGTTGTTCGCGTCCAGCAGCTGCGTGTGCGCCTTGGCCATGGCGGGCGCCTTGCCGCCGGCGTTGGAGGTGGAGAAGAACACCGGCTCGATGAGCGCAAAGTCGCCCTCGGCCTGCATGCGATCCATCAACACCGAGCCGACCATGCCGCGCCAGCCGACCAGACCTACCAATTGCTTGCTCATTTCAAACGCCCTTTCAAGTTAAAAAACAGTTCGCACAAGACCTGCGGCTGCTTTCTTCACCCCCGGCTCGTCTGGGCCAGGCAGGGCGCACGACGATACCGGAGCTCTATCAGCCCTTAATGGTCGTGGTTTTGGTGGTGCTTGCGCGCGCACGTGAACCAGCCGTGGCGGCGGGTAGGTGCTTCAGGGGGAAGGCGTGCGCGGCAAACATGACCGGTCATTGTAGAGGACGCACCGTGCGGCAGTGCATGCTTGTGGATAACGGAGCCTTAGCGCAACGCGTTGACGACGGCGTCGCCCATCTGCACCGTGCCCACTTTCGTGGTGCCTTCGCTGTAGATGTCCGGCGTGCGCAGGCCCTGGGCCAAAACCTTCTTCACGGCGGCTTCGATGCGGTCGGCCGCCTCGGCCTGGCCCAGGGAGAAGCGCAGCATCATGGCGGCGGACAGGATGGTGGCCAGCGGGTTGGCCACGCCCTTGCCCGCGATGTCGGGTGCGCTGCCGTGGCTGGGCTCGTACAGGCCCTGCTTTTTGTCGTTCAGGCTGGCAGAGGGCAGCATGCCGATGGAGCCCGTCAGCATGGAGGCTTCGTCCGAGAGGATGTCGCCAAACATATTCCCGGTGACGATGACGTCAAACGCCTTGGGCGCCTTGACCAGCTGCATGGCTGCGTTATCGACATACATGTGATCCAGCGCCACGTCGGGGTAGTCCTGGTGCACCTCGGTGACCACGTCCTTCCACAGCTGGAAGGTCTCCAGCACGTTCGCCTTGTCCACGCTGGTGACGCGCTTGCTGCGCTTGCGCGCGGCCTCGAAGGCCACGCGGGCGATGCGTTCGATCTCCGGGCGGCTGTAGCGCATGGTGTCAAACGCCTCTTCGGCGCCGGGGAAATGCCCGTCCGCCGCAGTGCGGCGCCCGCGCGGCTGGCCGAAGTAGATGTCGCCGGTGAGTTCGCGGATGATGAGGATATCGAGGCCCGCGACCAGCTCGGGTTTCAGGCTGCTGGCGTGCGTCAATTGCTCGTAGCAGATGGCGGGGCGGAAGTTGGCAAATAGGCCCAGCGCCTTGCGCAGGCCCAGGATGGCCTGCTCGGGGCGCAGCGGGCGATCAAGCTTGTCGTACTTCCAGTCGCCCACGGCGCCAAACAGGATGGCGTCGGCGCTCTTGGCCAGGCTCAGCGTGGATTCGGGCAGCGGGTGGCCGGCGGCCTCGTAGGCGGCGCCGCCGACGGGGGCGGTTTCCAGCTCGAACTTCAAGTCCAGGGCCTTGAGCACCTTGACCGCCTCGGCGACGATTTCGGTGCCGATGCCGTCACCGGGGAGTACTGCGATTTTCATGATGGGGTTCAATATTGATAGCTGATTGCACTTGGTGGATATGCGTCAATGGCGTTTTTACCTGATGAGGTAAATGCCTCGACAATGCCGTCATGCCCGCGCAGGCGGGCATCCAGCCTTTGCGCAGGGCCATGGATTCCCGCCTGCGCGGGAATGACGATGCGTAGACAAGCGAGTCTGAGACCTATCACCAAGCACGCGTTTTTGTATATCAGGACGCCATGGTGTGCGCCAGCCAGGGCTTGGTGGCCAGGCGCTGGGCCTCGAAGGCGGCAATCTTGTCCTTGTGGCGCAGGGTCAGGCCGATGTCGTCGAAGCCATTGAGCAGGCAGTATTTGCGAAACGGCAGCACGTCGAAGGCGATTTCCTCGCCCTGGGGGCGGATCACCACCTGGCGCTCCAGGTCGATCTTCAGCTCGTAGCCTGGGAAGGCCGCCACCTCGTTGAACAGCTGATCCACGACGGCTTCGGGCAGGACTATGGGCAGCAGGCCGTTCTTGAAGCAGTTGTTGAAGAAGATGTCGGCAAAGCTGGGCGCGATCACGGCGCGAAAGCCGTACTGATCCAGCGCCCAGGGGGCATGCTCGCGGCTGGAGCCGCAGCCGAAGTTCTTGCGCGCCAGCAAGATGGAGGCGCCCTTGTATCGCGGCTGGTTCAACACGAAGTCGGGGTTGGGCTTGCGCGCGGACTCGGGCACGCCGGGCTGGCCCGGCTGATCCAGGTAGCGCCATTCGTCGAACAGATTCGGGCCGAAGCCGGTCTTCTTGATGGATTTCAAGAACTGCTTGGGGATGATGGCGTCGGTGTCCACGTTCTCGCGGTCCATCGGCGCCACCAGGCCCTGGTGGAGGGTGAATTTCTGCATGGCCTTACTTGGAGATGTCCTTGATCTTTTCTCCGGCCTTCTCTATGCCCTTGCCGGTGGCCTGGCCTGCATCCTTGGCGTCTTGCTTGACGCCAGACCAGGTGTTGCAACCGGCGAGCACCAGGGCCACGGCCATCACGGTAAATGCTGCAATCTTTCGCATGGTGTTTCTCCTTTAGGCAAAGCGGCGGATGTCGACAAAATGGCCGTGGATGGCCGCCGCCGCGGCCATCGCGGGGCTGACCAGGTGGGTGCGTCCGCCCGCACCCTGACGGCCTTCAAAATTGCGGTTGCTGGTGGAGGCGCAGCGCTCGCCCGCCTCCAGCCGGTCGGCGTTCATGGCCAGGCACATGCTGCAGCCGGGCTCGCGCCACTCAAAGCCGGCGGCCTTGAAGATCTGGTCCAGCCCCTCGGCCTCGGCCTGGGCCTTGACCAGGCCCGATCCTGGCACCACCATGGCCAGCTTGATGTTCCTGGCGACCTTCTGGCCGAGTTTTTTCACCACCGCGGCGGCCTCGCGCATGTCCTCGATGCGGCTGTTGGTGCAGCTGCCGATGAAGACCTTGTCCACGAAGATGTCCTGCAGCGGCTTGCCCGGGGTGAGGCCCATGTAGGTCAGGGCGCGCTCCATGGCGCCGCGTTTGGAGGGGTCTTTTTCCTTGTCCGGGTCGGGCACGGCGGCGTCCACGCCCAGCACCATCTCGGGGCTGGTGCCCCAGGTCACCTGGGGCACGATCTCGGCGGCGTTCAGCTCCACCACGGCGTCGAAGCTGGCGTCGGCGTCGGAGTGCAGGGTCCTCCAGTATTCGACGGCCTGCTCCCACTCCACGCCGGTGGGCGCCATGGGGCGGCCCTTGACGTAGGCGATGGTCTTTTCATCGACGGCCACCAGGCCGGCACGCGCGCCGGCCTCGATGGCCATGTTGCACACCGTCATGCGGCCTTCCATGGAGAGGTCGCGTATCGCCTGGCCGGCAAATTCAATCGTGTAGCCCGTGCCGCCGGCCGTGCCAATCTTGCCGATGATGGCCAGCACGATGTCCTTGGCCGTGATGCCCGGAGCCACCTTGCCGTTGACCTTGACGAGCATGTTTTTCGCCTTCTTGGCCAGCAGGGTCTGCGTGGCCATCACATGCTCGACTTCCGACGTGCCTATGCCGTGCGCCAGGGCCCCGAAGGCGCCATGGGTGCTGGTGTGGCTGTCGCCGCAGACCACGGTCATGCCCGGCAGGGTGGCGCCGTTCTCCGGGCCGATCACATGCACTATGCCCTGGCGCTTGTGCAGGAAGGGAAAGAAGGCGGCCGCGCCCGAGGCGGCAATGTTTTTATCGAGCGTGGTGATCTGCTCCTTGCTGATGGGGTCGGCAATGCCGTCGTAGCCGCGCTCCCAGCCGGTGGTGGGCGTGTTGTGGTCGGCGGTGGCGACGATGGAGCTGGTGCGCCAGACCTTGCGGCCGGCCTGGCGCAGGCCTTCAAACGCCTGCGGGCTGGTGACCTCGTGCACCAGGTGGCGATCGATGTAGAGCACGGCCGTGCCGTCCTCCTCGGTGTGGACGACGTGCTCGTCGAAGATCTTGTCGTACAGGGTGCGTCCCATGGCGGTCTCGTTTCGTGGGGTCAGGGGTTTGATGAAATTCTAGGCGCCAGGTGCTCCACCAGCAGGCGCGCGGTGACGGGCAGGGCATCGAAGTCGCGCGCCACCAGGCGCAGCTCGCGCTCGGCCCAGGGCTCATCCAGGCGCACCGCGGCCAGCCGCCCCAGGCTTTGCAGCAGGGCAAAGGCGCGGTCGGGCAGCAGGCCCACGCCCAGGCCGTTGTCGATCATGCGGCACATGGTGTCCAGGCTGGTGACCTGTATGCGCTGGCGCAGCGGCCGCCCGGCCTGGGCAGCGGCGGCGCGCATGGCCAGGCTGATGGAGCTGCCGGCGTGCAGGCCGACGATGTCGCAATCCAGCACGTCTTCAAACTTGATAGCTTCGCGCGCAGCCAGGGCGTGCGTTTGCGGCACGACAAGCACCAGGCGGTCGCTGCGGTAGGGGCGGCTTTGCAGCTCGGCGCTGGCATTGCCGCTGCCCACGCTGCAGATGCCCAGATCGGCCGCGCCCTCCTGCACGGCGTGCAGCACCTCAGGCGAGAGAT
>JAFEES010000062.1 GCA_018240995.1 Pseudomonadota bacterium
GAGCAGACCGAGCTGTACAACGTCGATCGCGTGTCGAAGTCCGAAGGGCTGGATGGTCTGCCTTCGGACTACTCCAAGCTGCCGAAGGTGCCGGAACTCGGGCCACCCTTGCCGGGCGACCTCGGCCCGGCTATCGTGGCGGCGCAGCAGCCCACCTATACGCCGCCGGGCCATGATCCCAACGATGCCTTGCGCAAGGAAGCCGAAGCAGCGGCGGCTTCGTCGGTGTTCTTTCGTTCGGGCCAGCAGGGCAAGGCCGGGGGCGCCGCGCCCGTCCAAGTGGCTGCGGGCGCGCCCGACAGCGCCTTGGCGGGCTTCGATCCGATGGCGGCCGGGCCAGCCTCGACGGCCGCGCAGCCGTCCGATCCCACCGTGGCGCAGAACGGCCAGGGCCAGAAAGAGACTTTCCTGAAAGCCGGTTCCACGGAAACCCGCAATTCCGGCCAACTGACCCCGCCGGCTTCGCCGTATCAGGTCATGGCCGGGACGGTGATTGCGGCGGCGCTGGTCACTGGCATCAAGTCCGACCTGCCGGGCGACGTGATCGCCACGGTGACGGAGCCGGTCTACGACACAGCGACCGGGCGCTTCCTGCTGATCCCGCAGGGTTCGCGCATCCTCGGGCGCTACAACAGCCAGGTGAGCTTCGGTCAGAGCCGCGTGCAAATGGTGTGGAACCGCATCATCCTGCCTGACACGTCTTCGCTCACGCTCGACAACCTGGTGGGCACCGACCCGGCAGGCTATGCCGGGCTGGAGGATGAGGTGGACAGGCACTGGGGCCGCATCTTCGCCGGTGCGGCGCTGACCACGCTGCTCGGTATCGGTGCTGAATTGGCCGCGCCGGAGAACCGGCAGAACGGCAACCGCATCGTGATCGCCGGGCGTGACAGCGCGCAGGACAGCATCAACCACGTGGGCCAGGAACTGACCAGGCGCAATATGAACGTCCAGCCGACGCTGACGGCACGGCCGGGGTTGCCGGTGCGGATTGTGGTCAAAGCGGATTTGGTCTTGCGCCCCTACCAGCCACTCTTTGTTCAGCGTGGAGGGAGCATGAGATGAGTACAACGAAGAAGCTCCGCCTGGGGCCGCTGCCGTCCCAGGCAAGCACGAAATTGACCTTCGCCTGCTCGACCAGCTTGCGTGCAGACCTCGACAGATACGCCGCGCTGCATGCGCAGACCTATGGCAAGGCGGTCGATGCGGCGGCGCTGATCCCGCACATGCTCGAAGCCTTTATGGCCGGGGATAGGGGATTCAGGCGGGGCGACAAGCCCAAGGCTTCTACCCCGAAGTCCGGATGATGGCGATGGGCTCGCCCATCGCCATCCACCCAAGAACTAAGAACGCGCAGCCTGGCTGCGCGTTCCTCGTTTTGAGGCGGTTGGCCGGGCTATCATGGCGCGACGCACCGGCCCTGCGCTGGAAATCCGGCCCGATGTGGCGCGCCCAGATTTTCTCTCCCGACGCTCCCATGTGGCACCTAGGCCAATAAGCCATAGTCCCCGCAAGTGACCCCTGGCAGAGCTAACCTACGGTTCCGTAAAGGTTTTTGGTTCTCCGGCGCTTGCAGAAAATACTTGACGCCGGACATTTTTTAACCTCCCTTTCGCTACCGCCACATCCGTCTTGGAGAGGGCTGCTGCTGCAGCGAAGCCGCGTAGTATATCTCCAAAAACCGGCAGTTCAGCTTCTTTTCGAAAAATGTCTACCAGCGCCACTTTTCGACCAATTTCTCCGGCACCAAGGTGTCGTAGGTCTCGAAGGGTTGATGGATCCAGGGGTTGCTGGGCAGAAACTCCACCGAGTAGTCGGGCGTGAAGGTGGACATGCCCTTGGTCCAGATCACCGCGCTGCGCAGTTCGGTGATGGGCGCATAGTTGGTCTTGAGCATGTCGATCACGGCTCTCAGCGTATGGCCGGAGTCGGCCAGGTCATCGACCAGCAGCACCCGCCCCGCGATCTCACCCTTGGGCGTGGTGATGAAACGGGCCAGATCCAGGTGCCCTTGCACGGTACCCGCCTCTGCCCGATACGAGCTGGTGGACATGATGGCCAGCGGCTTTTCAAAGATCCGGCTGAGGATGTCGCCTGGGCGCAGTCCTCCACGGGCAAGACACAGTATGGTGTCGAACTCCCAGCCGGATTGGTGCACCTTTAGCGCCAGCTTTTCGATGAGGTTGTGGTACTCGTCGTAGCTTACGTATAGGTGTTTTCCGTCTTCGGTCAGCATGTCTTGCTCCTATAGTCATGCGGCGCCGCGCTTACGCGTCGGCGCCTAAGGAAGGTTCTTCGCAGTTCCATCAGGCTGCAACGTAGGGGTTTTGCAGCAAGATGGTGTGGTCGCGGTCAGGGCTGGTGGAAATCATCGCGATGGGCACGCCCGTCACCTGCTGGATGCGCTCCAGATAATTGCGCGCCTGGACAGGCAAGGCGTCATAGCGCGTGACGCCGACGGTGGACTGCGTCCAGCCCGGCATTTTTTCGTAGATGGGCTGGCAGCGGGTAATGTCGTCCGCCCCCATGGGCAGCAGGTCAATGCGCTCACCATCGAGCTCATAGCCCACGCACAGCATCAGCTCTTGCAGCCCGTCCAGCACATCAAGCTTGGTGATGCACAGCCCGGACAGGCCATTGACCTGCGCGCTGCGCTTCAGGAGTGCGGCATCAAACCAGCCACAGCGGCGGCTACGCCCGGTGGTGACGCCCTTTTCCGCGCCCACGGTGCTCATGTGGTAGCCGGGGGTGCCGGGCTTTTCCCACTCGAGCTCGGTCGGGAACGGCCCGCCACCAACGCGCGTGCAATAGGCCTTGGTGATGCCCAGCACGTAGTGCAGCAGGCCTGGGCCGACGCCCGAGCCGGCCGCGGCGTTGCCGGCCACGCAATTGCTGGAGGTCACATACGGATAGGTGCCGTGATCCACGTCCAGCAACGTGCCCTGAGCGCCCTCGAAGAGCAGGTTGGCGCCAGCGGCGTGGGCCTCGTTGAGCTCGCGCGAAACATCGGCCATCATGGGCTTGAGCATCTCGGCGTGGCGCATGGCCTCGGTGAACACCGCTTCGAACTGCACCTGGCCGTCCCGCATGTAGGGCTTGAGCGCATCGCTGAACGCAAAGCTGCCCGAACCCAGGAAGCTGCTCAGCACATGGTTGTGCAAGGCCAGCAGTTCACGCAGCTTGGCGGCAAAACGTTCCGGATACTTGAGATCCTGCACACGCAGCGCACGGCGGGCGATCTTGTCTTCGTAGGCCGGGCCGATGCCGCGGCCCGTGGTGCCGATCTTTTCCACGCCGCCATGCTCGCGCGCGGCCTCGCGAGCGACATCCAGCGCCACATGGAACGGCAGGATCAGCGGGCAGGCCTCGGAGACACGCAGGCGCGAGCGCACCTCGACCCCGGCCTTTTCCAGGCCTTCGATTTCCTCGAACAACTTGGCCGCCGACAGCACCACGCCATTGCCGATGTAGCACTTCACGCCCGGGCGCATGATGCCGCTGGGGATCAGGTGCAGCGCTGTCTTGACGCCGTTGATGACCAGCGTGTGGCCGGCATTGTGGCCACCCTGGAAACGCACCACCCCCTGGGCGCTCTCGGTAAGCCAGTCCACCAGCTTGCCCTTGCCCTCGTCACCCCACTGGGTGCCGACCACGACGACGTTGCGACCCTTGCTTGTTTTCATGTCAAACCCGATTCCGATGCTGAAAAAACCAAATTCAAATGGCCTGGACGACCCAGTGATCGCCGGCCTGAACCAGCTCGCGATCGCAGTGGAACTCATCCACCTCGCTGCCATGCCCTGGCAACATGCAGACCACGGTCTCACCCTGCGCGCGCAGCGCGGCAATTGCCACGTTCACCCCCTGCCCCTCGCCCCAGGGCGCGCGGATGGCGGCCCTGAGCGGGCGCGGCGACACCACACTGACCAGTTGCTTGATGTCCAGGCTGAAACCCGCCGCCGGACGGTTGCGCCCAAATACCGCACCGACCTCGTCATAGCGGCCACCGCGCACCAGGGCATCGCTGGCGCCCTGGGTATAGATGGCGAAACGGGTGCCACTGTAATACGCATAGCCACGCAAGTCTGCCAGGTCAAAGCTCACCCGGGTACCCTGAATGCTGGCTGCAACGGCCCTCAAATCTGATAGCACGTTGCGCACGCCAACCACGGCTTTCAACGCAATTTCGGCTTCATCGAGCACGCTCGCATCGCCGTACAGCTGCAGCAGCGCCAGCAGGCCGTCACGCGAGACTGCAGGAAAGTCCTTGGTCAGCATTGTCAGCTCGCTGACGTCCTTGGCGGCCAGTGCTGCGTGCACCCTGGCCAAGGTCTGCCAGGCCACCGGCACGCCGGCCAGCAGGCTGCGCACGATGCGCACATCGGCCAGATCCACGCTCACGTCCTGCACCTGGGCGCTGCGCAGGCATTCCAGGGACAACTGCACGGCCTCGATATCGGCCTCTATGCCGGGGTGGCCATAGATCTCGGCGCCGAACTGCAGGGGCTCGCGCGTGGCGTGCGGGCGATCCGGGCGCGTATGCAGCACCGGGCCGCAATAGCAAAGTCGCGTCACGCCCTTGCGGTTCAGCAAATGTGCATCGATGCGCGCCACCTGCTGCGTGGTGTCGGCACGCAGGCCCAGGGAGCGGCCGGAGAGCTGATCCACCAGCTTGAAGGTCTGCAGATCCAGTGCCTCGCCGGTGCCGGTCAGCAGCGAGTCCAGGTGCTCGAGCAGCGGCGGCATGACCAACTCGTAGCCATAGCTGCGTGCGGTGTCGAGCAGCCCGCGACGAAGTTCTTCGATGTGCCGCGCCTCTGAGGGCAAGACATCGGCAATGTGATCCGGCAGGACCCAGGCAGACATGGGGTGGGGAAGGCTGTTAAAAGGGCGATTCTACCGGCACGCGCCGTGAGTGCCGTGGCCGTATGCGGCTATGACAACAGCAACAGCACCAGGGCGCCGGCAAGCATGCTGAGCAGCGCGCAGAAACGTATCTGCCCGTCGCGCAGCTGCAGGATTTGCGTGAACATGCGGCGCCAGCCCGCTGGCGAGGCGAAGGGGAACACCCCTTCTATCACCAGCACCAGGCCGAGGGCCATCCAGAAGCTGTTTGCCCAATCCATGGCCCTGGCCTGCTGACCCGCTTGATGCTTGTCAGGGCTTGCGCGCTGCGGCAGGCGCGGCAGGCGCTGCCGGCGCATTGGCCGCCGAGCCGCCTCGGAAGGCCTTGAAGAACTCGGTGGAGGCTGGATCGAGCACCATCACGTCGCTCTTGCGGTTGAAGCTGGCCTTGTAGGCCTCCAGGCTGCGGTAGAACTGCGCAAACTGGGGGTCGCGGCCGAAGGCGTCGGCGTACTGGCGTGCGGCCTCGGCGTCGCCCTCACCCTTGACCTTCTGGGCATCGCGGTAGGCGTTGGCAATGGTGATCTCGCGCTGGCGATCGGCATCGGCACGGATTTTTTCGCCCTCGGCGGCGCCGGTCGAGCGCAGTTCATTGGCCACGCGCTTGCGTTCGGCCTCCATGCGCCGGTAGACGGATTCGGTGATCGCCTCGACGTAGTCGACGCGCGTGATGCGCACGTCCACCACATCCACGCCCCAGGGTTTGGCGCCGCGCACGGCTTCCAGCACCTCGCGCTTCACATCCTCCATCAGCGCATCGCGCTTGGTCGAGAGCAGCTCCCGGACGGTGCGGCGGTTGACCTCTTCCTGGAAGGCATTGCGCACCACGCGGTTGAGTTGCAGGGCGCCTGCGCTCTCGTCCAAGCCTACGTTGCGGATGTATTCCTGCGGATCCGAGATGCGCCAGCGCACATACCAGTCGATGACCACGCGCTGCTTTTCCGCCGTCAGCATGGACTCGGTGTCCGAGCTGTCGAGCGTGAGCAGGCGCTTGTCGATGTAGCGCACGTTCTGGAATGGCGGCGGCAGCTTGAAATACAGGCCCGGGTCGGTGATGACTTCCTTGATCTGGCCCAGTGCATACACCACGCCAAACTGACGCTGATCGACCACGAACAACATGGAACTGGCCAGACCCAGCAGCACCAGGATGGTGGAGACAAAAAATCCGATTCTGTTCACACAGATCTCCTATCGAGACTCGCGTTCGCGCGCGCGGTTAGGGTCGCGCGGCAGGCGCGAGTCACTGGAAAATTGCGACGATGCGGCTGCGGGCGCCGCACCTGTGGCCGCCGCGGGCGCCGGCTCCAGCGCCGCGGGGGGCGCCGTCTGCGACACGCTTTGCATGATCTTGTCCAGCGGCAGGTACAGCAGGTTCGAGCCTTGGCGCGACTCCACCAGCACCTTGGTGACGTTGCCGTAGATCTGCTGCATGGTCTCCAGATACATACGGTCGCGCGTCACCTGGGGCGCCTTTTGGTACTCGGTCAGCACCGAGGAAAAGCGCTGCGCATCACCCTGGGACTGGGCCACGATGCGTGCCTTGTAGCCGGCCGCCTCTTCCGCCAGGCGCGACGCCGCACCCACGGCGCGCGGAATCACGTCGTTGGCATAGGCCTGGGCCTCGTTCTTGGCGCGCTCGCGCTCCTGGCCGGCCTTGAGCACGTCGTCGAACGCCGCCTGCACCTGCTCGGGCGGGCGCACGCCGCCTTGCTGCAGGTTGATGCCCACCACTTCCACGCCAATCTTGTAGCGATCGAGGATGGACTGCATCAGCTTGCGCACGCGCGGGGCGATCTGGTCGCGCTCCTCGGCCAGCGCCGTGTCCATCTTCATCTTGCCCACGACCTCGCGCACCGCCGTTTCCGCCACCTGCACCACGGCATCTGCCGGGTTGCGGCTCTCGAACAGCCAGGCCCGGGCATCATTCAAGCGGTACTGCACGGCAAACTTGATCTCGACGATGTTCTCGTCCTCGGTCAGCATGGCGGACTCGCGCAGGCCCGTGCTCTTGATGACCGTGTCGCGCCCCACGTCTACCGAACGGATCTGGGATACGTACACCAGCTCATGGCGCTGGATGGGGTAAGGCAGGCGCCAGTTGAAGCCGGCATTCACCGTGCCCTTGTATTTGCCAAACTGGGTGATGACGGCCTGCTGGCCCTCCTGCACGATGAAGAAGCCCGTGGCCAGCCAGATCAGGACGGCGATGGCCGCGATCAGGCCCACGCCGACGCCGGCGTTCTTCATGTCGGGCTGAAAGCCGCCGTTGCCGCCCCCGGGCATGCGCCCACGGCCACCGCCGTTGCCACCACCAAACAGGCCGCTGAGCTTGCGGTTGAGGTCGCGCCAGAGTTCGTCTAGATCCGGCGGCTGGCCGCCGGGCCCCGGTTCACGCCCCCTGCCGCCCTGCGGCCGGTCGTTATTCGGCCGGTCTGGCTGCGGGCGTTCGTCGCCCTCGCCCTTGTTATCGTCCCCACGGCCCCAGCGCGGATCGTTGAGATTGAACATCCCTCGGATGCGCTCGGGCAACAATGCCCAGCGCGAGGCACGGTGATGAAGGTTCATGCGCAAGTTCTCTGGTTCTTTGTAGATCTGTAACAGCCGGCATTGTGCCCAATCAAACCGCCGGGCCCGGCAATTCAGGGGCCTGGGCCGGGGTCATGCCGGGCGCCGCCGCGGTGGCCACCGTCTGCATGAGTTGCTCACGCAGCGCCGCGACGCCCTCGCCTCGACGTGCGCTCAGGAAGATGCGCGGCACCTTGCGCCCGTCGAGTTCATACATGTCCTGCAGGTGCGCGGGCCGGGTTTCCGGCGCCATGGCGTCGAGCTTGTTGAACACCAGCAGCTGCGGAATGTCCGAGGCGCCGATTTCCGCCAGCACCGTCTGCACCTGGGCAATCTGCTCCGGGTAATCAGGGTTGGCGCCGTCCACCACATGCAGCAGCAGGTCGGCGTCCACAGCCTCCTGCAACGTGGCCTGGAAGGCATCGACCAGCCCGTGGGGCAGGTCACGGATAAAGCCCACCGTATCGGACAGGGATGCCGATCCGGCCGCCTCGCCCAGATACAGCTGCCGCGTGGTGGTGTCCAGCGTGGCAAACAGCTGGTCGGCGGCATAGGCGCGCGCCTTGACCAGGGCGTTGAAAAGGGTGGACTTGCCGGCATTCGTATAGCCGACCAGGGAGATGTTGAAGGTGTCGCGGCGCTCGCGCTGGCGGCGCTGGGTGGCGCGTTGGCGCTTGACCTTTACCAGGCGCTCGCGCGTGCGCTTGATGGCATCGCCAATCATGCGCTTGTCCAGCTCGATCTGCGTCTCGCCCGGGCCGCCGCGCATGCCGATGCCACCCTGCTGGCGTTCCAGGTGCGACCAGCGGCGCACCAGGCGCGTGCTCAGGTATTGCAGGCGCGCCAGCTCCACCTGCAGCTTGCCCTCGTGGCTGCGCGCACGCTGGGCGAAGATCTCCAGGATCAGCAGGGTGCGGTCGTTCACCGGCAGCTGCAGGTGCCGTTCCAGGTTGCGCTGCTGCGCCGGGCTCAGCGCCTGATCGAACAGCACCTCCTGGGCGCCATGCATCTGCGCCAGGGTGCGGATCTCGTCGGCCTTGCCGCTGCCCACGAACAGCGCCGCATCCGGCGCCTTGCGCTTGCAGGTCAGGCGTGCCACGGGGTTCAGACCCGCGGTCTGCGCCAGCAGGCCCAGCTCCTGCAGCTCGGCATCGAAATGCGGCAAACCAAAGTCCACGCCAATCAGCAAGACCGGCGTGGCACGGGTGTCAGAAGAGGACTTGGAACTCAAGGCTGCGAACCCTGGCATGCGCAGCGCTTGGACCCTGGCAATGCCTCAAGCTGCGATGCTGGCTTACTGATTGCTTCCCTCGGCGGCTTCGGCCGTGGAGAAATTCACGGCACGACCCGGCACGATGGTGGAGATGGCGTGCTTGTAGACCATCTGCGTGACCGTGTTGCGCAGCAGCACCACGTATTGATCGAAGGATTCGATCTGCCCCTGCAGCTTGATGCCGTTGACCAGGTAGATGGACACCGGCACATGCTCGCGACGCAGTGCGTTCAGGAAGGGGTCTTGAAGAAGCTGACCTTTATTGCTCACGATATTCTCCGTGTTCAAAAATGTTGTTGTAAAGGGGCACCTTACCACAGCCGCGCCACCTTTTGCGGCGCAAGGGCTCAGGAACCGTCCTTGTCGGTGTAAGGATTGCTGGAGGTTTTCATCTCTATGCGCAGCGGCGTGCCGACCAGCTCGAACTCCTTGCGGAAGCGCCCTTCCAGAAAGCGCTTGTAGGCGTCCGAGACATGCTCCAGCGAGTTGCCGTGGATCACGATCACCGGCGGATTCATGCCGCCCTGGTGCGCATAGCGCAGCTTGGGCCGGTAGGCGCCGGCACGCTTCGGGGTCTGGAACTGCACCGCCTCGTGCAGCAGCCGCGTAAGCACCGGCGTGGGCATTTTGCGGTTGGCCGACTTGTAGGCCTGGGCTATGGAGGTCCACAGGGGCCCTATGCCCTGGCGCTTGATGGCAGAGATGAAATGCAGCGGGGCAAATTTGAGGAATGACAGGCGCGACTCAATGGAGCGTTCCAGCTGCTGGCGCTGGTAATCATCCACCGCGTCCCACTTGTTCACGGCGATGACCACGGCACGACCGCTTTCCAGGATGTAGCCGGCGATATGCGCGTCCTGATCCGTCACGCCCTGGGTGGCATCCAGCAGCAGCAGCACCACGTTGGCCGACTCGATGGCCTGCAGCGTCTTGACCACGGAGAACTTCTCTATGGCCTCGAACACCTTGCCCTTGCGGCGCAGGCCGGCGGTGTCTATCAATTCGAACTTTTGCCCATTGCGTTCGAAGGGCACGGAGATGGCGTCGCGCGTCGTGCCCGGCAGATCGAAGGCCACCAGGCGCTCCTCGCCCAGCCAGGTGTTGATAAGCGTGGACTTGCCCACGTTGGGGCGCCCGGCCACGGCCAGGCGTATGACATTGGTCTCGGCGACGCCATCGCCCTCGTCCGGTTCGGGCAGGGCCAAGGGCTCGAGGGCCAGCTCCACCAGGCTGCGCACGCCCTGCCCATGGGCGGCGGACACGGGATGCACCTCGCCCAGGCCCAGCTCGTAGAACTCGGCCAGGTGGGCGCTGTCCTGCATGCCCTCGGCCTTGTTGCCGGCCAGCACACAGGGCTTGCCCAGGCGGCGCAGGTAGTTGGCAATGTCGTGATCCTGGGCCGAAAGGCCGCCACGCACGTCCACCACGAAGATCACCACATCGGCCTCGGCCACGGCCTGGCGCGTCTGCTTGGCCATTTCGCGGAAGATGCCGCTGCCGGCATCGGGCTCGAAGCCCCCGGTGTCGATGACGATGTATTCGTGCTTGCCCTGGCGGCCATTGCCGTAGTGGCGGTCGCGCGTGAGGCCGGCAAAGTCGGCCACGATGGCGTCGCGCGACTTGGTCAGGCGGTTGAACAGGGTGGATTTGCCCACATTGGGCCGCCCCACCAGGGCGATGACCGGTTTCATGCCAGCGTCCTATTCGTATCAGTCGGGGCGAAAGCCATAGACGGCGCCCTTGCGCGTGACCACCACCAGGGTGTCGCCGGCTGCCACGGGCGCGGCGGCAATGCCCGAGCCGTCCGTGGCCAGGCGATTCAGCGGCGCGGCATCCGCGCGCGACAGCAGGTGCACCAGGCCGGTATCGTCGCCTATCACCACCGAGCGCCCGAGCAGCAGCGGCGCCGTGAGCTTGCGAAACTGCAGGCGCTCGGAGGTCCAGGCGCGCTTGCCGTCGGCGCGCTGCCAGGCGACGACCGTGCCATTGCTCTCGGTGCCAAACAGCATGTTGGCATCGCCGTCCAGGCCCTCGCTGCCGCTGGCCGGTTGCGTCCACAGCACGGTGCCGCGGGCCGCATCTATGCAGCCGACGGTGGCCTGGAAGGCGCGCGCGCACAGGTTGTCGCCCACGCGGCTGGTGCGGCCGACGATTTCCACCAGGCGCTCCACGTCGTTGGTGCCGCGCGGGCTGGCCAGTGGCGCCTCCCAACGGATCACGCCGTTGTCGGGGTTGAAGCCCACCAGGCGCCCGGACAGGCCCGCCACCAGGGTGTCGCCCACGGCCATCAACACGCCGCCCTGGCGCAGTATCAAGGGCTCGCCCGGGCGCTGCTGGCCCCACAGGCGATAGCCGGTGGCCGCGTCGTAGGCGGAAACAGAGCGGTCTGCGGCCAGCACGAACACCCGGTTGCCGGCCACCAGCGGCGCGGTATAGGCCTGCG
>JAFEES010000063.1 GCA_018240995.1 Pseudomonadota bacterium
GTGGAAGAAGGCGGCAGCCTGACCATCATCGCCACGGCCCTGGTGGATACCGGCAGCCGCATGGACGAGGTGATCTTTGAAGAATTCAAGGGCACGGGCAACAGTGAAATCCACCTGAACCGCCGCCTGTACGAAAAGCGCGTGTTCCCCGCCATCGAGCTCAACAAGAGCGGCACGCGCCGCGAGGAGCTGCTGCTGGCGCCCGAGATCCTGCAAAAGACGCGCATCTTGCGCCAGTTCATGTACAACATGGACGAGATCGAGTCCATGGAGCTGATGATCAAGAACATGAAGGAAACCAAGACCAACGTGGACTTCTTCGAGGCCATGCGCCGCGGCGGCTGATGCGCCCGACCCTTCCAGGCACAACGCCCCGCAACACGCGGGGCGTTTTTTCTTGAGGCCGCGCCGTCAATCCTTGAACTGCGGCGCCTGCTTGCTCATGCCGGCCATCATGGCGGCCATCAGGTCGTCGCTTTGCAGCATGGCGGCGTTCCAGGTGGCGACGTAGTTCAGGCCGTCGGCCACGCTGTGGTCGCGCGCGTAGTTGAGCATCTCCTTGCTGCCGCGAATCGACAGCGGCGACTTGGCGGCGATCTGCGCGGCAATTTCGTGTACGCCGGCGTACAGCGCCTCGCGACTGTCGAACACGCGGTTCACCAGGCCGATGCGCTGCGCCTCGGCAGCGTCCATCTTGCGCCCGGTGTAGGCCAGCTCGCGCGTGATGCCCTGGCCCACGAGCTTGGGCAGGCGCTGCAGCGTGCCCACGTCGGCCACCATGCCGATGTCGATTTCCTTGATGGAGAAATGGGCGTCGCTGCTGGCGTAGCGCATGTCGGCGCAGACCACCAGATCGACCCCGCCGCCGATGCAGGCGCCGTGGATGGCGGCGAGCACGGGTTTGCGGCAGCGCTCCAGGCTGCTCAAGGTGTCTTGCAGCTCGAGGATGACGCGGCGCAGCTTCTCGCGCTGGCGGCCCTCGCAGTCGTCGGCAATCTGCGCGGGCATCTGCATCATCATCGCCAGGTCGATGCCCGAGCAAAACAGCTTGCCCTCGGCCTGCAGCACGGCCACGCGCACCGCCGGCGTTTGATCGACCCAGGCGAAGGCCTGGCGGATCTCCTGCCACATGGCGGCGTTCATGGCGTTGGCCTTGTCGGCGCGGTTCAGGCGCACGGTGGCGACGTGGTTTTCCAGCGTCACACTCAAGGTGCTCAGCTCCAAGGCCTGGTTTTTGGCATCTTTTTGGCCGATAACGCTTGCTGGGATTGCGCCAAAAGCTAGCGTTTTTGTAGTATCGCTGCTGTCCAGGCGCAGCGCCAGCTCGGTGCCCTGCTTGATAGCGCGCTTGGCGTCCAACTCCGCCGCCTTGTCCGCGCCGCCAATCAAATGTACGGCCACGCCCTGGGCCTGCAGCGCCGCCTGCAGTTCGCGGTTGGGGTCTTGGCCGGCGCAGACGACCACGTTGTCCACTTCAAGCAGCTTGTCCTGCCCATCGACGGTGATGTGCAACCCGGCGTCGTCGATCTTGCGGTAGGTGATGCCCGCGAGCATGTGGACACCCCGGTTCTTCAGGCCCGTGCGGTGGATCCAGCCCGTGGTCTTGCCCAGGCCCTCGCCCACCTTGCTGCTCTTGCGCTGCAGCAGGTGAACTTGGCGCGGTACATGGGGAATGTGCGCCGCCTGCAAGCCGCCGCGCGTGGCGCCCGTGGTTTCCACGCCCCATTCGGCAAAGAATTTGGCCTTATCGAGGCTGGCGCTCAGCCGTCCGCTGGGCCGCCCCAAGGACGGCTGCACCCCCTCGGGGGGCCTGGCGGAGCCAGGGCTGGGGGCAACATCCGCCGCGTGCAGCAGGTATTCCGACACATCAAAACCAATGCCGCCCGCACCGATCACCGCCACCTTTTTGCCCACGGGTTTTTTGTCACGCAGCACGTCCAGGTAGCCCAGCACCTTGGGGTGCGCAATGCCCTCGATCTCGGGCAGGCGCGGCGTGATGCCGGTGGCCAGCACCACCTGTTTAAAGCCCTGCTTCACCAATTCATCGGCGCCCACGCGCTGGCCCAGCTGCACCTTCACCCCCGTTTGCTTGAGCCGCTCGCCAAAGTAGCGCAGCGTCTCGTAGAACTCCTCCTTGCCCGGGATCTGCTTGGCGACGTTGAACTGGCCGCCAATCTCGGCGCCCGCATCGAACAGCGTCACGTCCAGGCCGCGCTGCGCGGCCTCGGTGGCAAAGGCCAGGCCCGCCGGGCCCGCGCCCACCACGGCGACGCGCTCTTTTTTCGACAGCGGCAGCGGCACGAGGATGGTTTCGTGGCAGGCACGGGGGTTGACCAGGCAGCTGGTGATCTTGCCGGCAAAAGTGTGGTCCAGGCAGGCCTGGTTGCAGGCAATGCAGGTGTTGATGTCCTGCGCGCGCCCGGCGGCGGCCTTGTTGACAAACTCCGGGTCGGCCAGGAAGGGGCGTGCCATGCTCACCATGTCGGCCTGGCCGCTGGCCAGAATGCCCTCGGCCACCTCGGGCGTGTTGATGCGGTTGGTGGCCACCAGCGGAATGCCGACCTTGCCCTTGAGCTGCTCGGTCACCCAGGCCCAGGCGGCGCGTGGCACCTTGGTGGCAATCGTGGGGATGCGCGCCTCGTGCCAGCCAATGCCGGTGTTCAAAATCGTCACGCCCGCCGCTTCCAGCGCCTGCGCCAGCTGCACCACCTCCTCTTGCGTGGAGCCGCCCTCGACCAGGTCGAGCATGGACAGGCGAAAGATGAGGATGAAGTTCGCCCCCACCCGCTCGCGCGTGCGGCGCACGATCTCCAGCGGGAAACGGATGCGGTTCTCGTAGCTGCCGCCGTATTCGTCGTCCCGCTGGTTGGTTTGCGCGGCGATGAATTCGTTGATCAGGTAGCCCTCGGAGCCCATGATCTCCACGCCGTCGTAGCCCGCGCTTTGCGCCAGCGCGGCGGCGTTGGCGTAGTCCTGCACGGTTTGCTTGACCTCCTCGGTCGTCAAGGCTTTGGGCGGGAAGGGGCTGATGGGGGCCTTCAAGCTGCTGGGCGCCACCAGCTCGGGGTGGTAGGCGTAGCGGCCAAAGTGCAGGATCTGCATACAAATCTTGCCGCCAGCGGCGTGTACGGCCTCGGTCACCACCTTGTGCTTGTCGGCCTCGGCCTGGGTCGTCATGGCGGCGCCGCCGGGCATGGGGCGGCCCTGCTCGTTGGGCGCAATGCCGCCGGTTACGATCAGGCCGACGCCGCCGCGCGCGCGCTCGGCGTAGAAGGCGGCCATGCGTTCAAAACCGTTCGGGGCCTCTTCCAGGCCCACGTGCATGGAGCCCATGAGGACGCGGTTTTTCAGCGTGGTAAAGCCCAGATCCAGGGGGCTGAGCAGGTGCGGGTAGGCGGTGGTCATGGGGAATCCTTTGAGCGGGTGAAACGGCCGTCTATGCAACCGGTTGCATAAAAGTGTACGGTCGTTCTTTTAACTATGCAACGGGTTGCATGAAGGACTTACCCTGGAATAATCCGCGCCATGTCCCTGCCCCACGCCGTGCTCACCTCGCTGTTGGAAAAATCCACCTCGGGCTACGACCTGGCGCGGCGTTTTGACAAATCCATCGGCTACTTCTGGCACGCCACGCACCAGCAGATTTACCGCGAACTCGCGCGCATGGAGGCCGCCGGCTGGGTCGAGGGCCTGGTGCCGCCCGACGCCGGCAAGACGCGCAAAAAGCATTACCGCGTGCTGCCCGCCGGGCGCGCCGAGCTGGCGCGCTGGGCCGCCGAGCCGACGGCGCCCATGGATTTGCGCGACGCCTTCACCGTCAAGCTGCGCGCCGATGCCGTGCTCGACGAGGTGGACTTGAGCGCCGAGCTGGCGCGCCACCTGGCGCTGCACGAAGAGCGCCTGGCGCAGTACCGCGCGATACAGCAGCGCGACTTTCCCCCCGTCCAGGCGCGCACCCGCCCCGAGGCGCTGCAGTACATGATCCTGAAGAAAGGCATGCTCTACGAAGAGGGCGAGATTGCCTGGGGGCGGGAAATGCTGGCCTTGTTGCGTGCCTGACGCCAGTTTGCAAAAGCATGCGATAATGGAGGGCTTTTTGCGGAAAGTACGCCGAGTTTTTGAATGCGCAATAGGTTTGTGCATGGCCGGCGCGGCTGCCGCAGCCATGAAAGAGAACCCATGAAAGAAGGCATTCACCCCAACTATCGCGAAGTGCTGTTCGTTGACCTGTCCAACGGCTTCAAGTTCGTGACCCGTTCCTGCGTGAACACGAAGGAAACCGAGACCTTCGAAGGCAAGCAATACCCGCTGTTCAAGCTGGACACCTCCTCCGAGTCGCACCCCTTCTACACCGGCACGCAAAAGTCGGTGGACAACATGGGTGGCCGCGTGGAGCGCTTCCGCAACCGTTTCGGCAAGAAGTAAACGACAAGGCCCGCCCACCCGTGCGTGGGCCTGTTGCAAGCCATCAAAGGCAGCCCGGCTTCACCGCGCTGCCTTTTTTCTTGGTCATGCCAAAGCAGTAGCCGCTGAAGTGAACCTGCCCACCCCTGCCATCGTTGCCCAGAGCGCCGTGCGCCCCATGCCGCGCTGGGCGCTGCTGTTGCTGTGTCTGTGCTATTCGGTGGCCGGCTTCGTGGGACGTGCGCCCTGGCGCAGCGACGACGTCGCCGCTTTCGGCTACATGCGCGAGCTGGCCCTGGGCCGCACGGATTGGCTTCATCCGCTGCTGGCCGGCATGCCCGGCGACGATGACGGCCTGTTGCACTATTGGCTGGGTGCCTGGGGCATCAAGGCTCTGGGCGACTGGCTGCCCGCCGAGCTGGCGGCGCGCCTGCCCTTCATCGCCCTGCTGCTGCTGACCCTGTCCGCCACCTGGTATGCCGTGTACTACCTGGCGCGCGGCCCCGGCGCACAGCCCGTGGCCTTTGCCTTTGGCGGCGAGGCCAGGCCCGCCGACTACGCCCGCGCCATGGCCGATGGCGGCCTGCTGGCGCTCATCGCCTGCCTGGGGCTGGCGCAGCTGTCGCACGAAACCACCGGCTACCTGACCCAGTTGGCATCCACCGCGCTGCTGTTTTTTGCCGGCGCCGCCCTGCCCTGGCGCATGACCTGGCCCATGGTGGCGGCAACCGCGGGCCTGTTCGGACTGATGCTCAGCGGCGCGCCCAGCGTGGCCATGTTGCTGGGCCTGGGCTGCGCCTGGCTGGTGTGGCGTAGCCCGGGCGTTGCATTGCGCACGCGGGCCTTTGCCGCGCTGGCCTTGCTGCTGCTGGCGCTGGCCGCCGCGGCCCTGGCGTTGCAGCTGGATCTATGGCGCTGGCGCGTTGCCGGCGCCGACAGCGCCCGGGAATGGCAAAACCTGCTGCGCCTGCTCATCTGGTTCAGCTGGCCGGCCTGGCCGCTGGCCTTGTGGACGTTGTGGCGCTGGCGCCACCTGATCGCCACGCGCCTGTGGCACCGCCACCTGTGGCTGCCGCTGTGGTTCGCCATGGTGGCGCTGGGCGCCACCCTGACCACACGCCCCGCCGACCGCGCCCTGCTGCTGGGCCTGCCCGCGCTGGCGGCGCTGGCGGCCTTTGCCCTGCCCACGCTCAAGCGCAGCATCGCGGCGCTGATCGACTGGTTCACGCTGCTGTTCTTCAGCATCTCTGCCATCGCCATCTGGGTGGTCTGGCTGTCGGTGCAGACCGGCTGGCCGGCCCAGCCCGCGGCCAACGTGGCGCGGCTGGCGCCGGGCTTTGTGCCGCAGTTTTCCGCACTGGCGTTTGGCGTGGCGCTGGCCGCCACCCTGGCCTGGTGCGCACTGGTGGCCTGGCGCACGGCGCGCAACCGCCCCGCCATCTGGAAAAGCCTGGTGCTGCCTGCGGGCGGTGCCAGCCTGGGCTGGCTGCTGCTGATGACACTGTGGTTGCCCATGCTGGACTATGCCCGCAGCCTGGCACCGCAGGCCGGCGGCGTGCGCGCCGCCATCACCAGCGACCAGGGTTGCGTGGCCGCCTACGGCCTGAGCCGCGCCCAGGTGGCGGCGCTGATGTACCACGGCCGGCTGGACATGGTGGCCATGGCAGACCTGCCGCAATGCGACTGGGTGGTGGCCGACCCGGACGAGGCGCCGGCGGTGGCCACCGTGCTGGCGCCCGAGCAATGGCGCCAGGTTGCCAGCGTGGGCCGCCCCACGGATCGCAACGACAAGCTGCTGGTGCTGCGCCGCGTGGACGCAGCGCGCTGATGTCCGAGCTGTCCACCATCTCGCGCCACGCCGTCACGGTGCTGGCGGGGCAACTGGCGGTGATGGCGTTTGGCGTCACCGACACCATCGTCGCCGGCCGCTATGCGCAGCACGCGCTGGCTGCCCTGTCCATAGGTTCGGCCGTGTTCGTCAGCGTTTACGTGGCGTTGATGGGTGTGCTGCAGGCGCTGCTGCCGGTGTGGGCCGAGCAGCGCGGCGCGGGCGCCCAGGCGGCCATTGGCGCCAGCGTGCGCCAGTCCCTGTACCTGTGCACCGTGGCGGCGCTGCTGGGCATGGCGCTGCTGCTGTCGCCCGAACCCATTTTGCGCTGGACCGAGGTGCCGCCCGAGCTGCGCGGCGAGGTGCGCGCCTATTTAGGCGTGCTCGCCTTCGGCCTGCCGGCGGCGCTGCTGTTTCGCATCTACAGCACGCTGAACCAGGCCCTGGGCCACCCGCAGCTGGTCACCTGGCTGCAGGTGGGCTCGCTGGCCGTCAAGCTGCCGCTGTCGATCTGGTTCACCTTTGGCGGCGCGGGGCTGGGCCCCCAGGGTGTGGCGGGCTGCGCCTGGGCCACGCTGGTGGTCAACTACAGCCTGCTGCTGCTGGGCTGGGCCATGCTGCGCCGCCACCCGATGTACGCACCGCTGCAGCTGTGGCGCCCGCTGGAGCGGCCCGATGCCGCGCAACTGGCGCGCTTCATGCGCCTGGGGCTGCCGGCGGGCCTGTCCATCCTGGTGGAGGTGACCTCGTTCACGCTGATGGCCCTGTTCATCGCGCGCCAGGGCACGCTGGCCGCGGCGGCGCACCAGATCGCCTCCAACCTGGCGGCCGTGCTGTACATGGTGCCGCTGTCGCTGGCAATCGCCACCAGCGCGCGCGTGAGCTTTTGGCGTGGCGCCGGCGACGAGGCGCGCGCCGCCTCTGTAGCCATGCAGGGTTTTTGGCTTGCAGGGCTTATGGGGTGTGTGCTGGCAGCTATTCTTTTTGTGATCAGGCAGCCGGTCGCAGGGCTGTATTCGGGCAGTGCCGACGTGGTGGCGCTGGCCGCTGCGCTGCTGGCCTGGGTGGCCGCCTACCATGTGGCCGACGCGCTGCAGACGCTGTGCATCTTCGTGCTGCGCAGCTACCGCATCACGCTCGCGCCACTGCTGGTCTACAGCCTGCTGCTATGGGGCGTGGGACTGTATGGCGGCTACCGGCTGGCCTACCAGGGCTGGGCGGGCTGGGGGCCGCTGCACTCGCCGGCCGCGTTCTGGGCCGCCGGCGCCGCGGCGCTGGCGGCAACGGCGCTGGCCTTCAGTGCCTTGCTGCTGGGCGTGCTCAGGCTGTCGCGGCGCGAGGCAAATCGAGGCCTGATGCGGGCCTGAACCATGTACCGACGTCAGTCGAGTTTTTTCTGCATGAACCGGGCCTGGCCCATGGCCGGATCCAACGCGTAGCCCTCGAAGCCCTCGCGCTCATAGGCGCGCAGGGCCGGCGTATTGCCCTGCAGCACCTCCAGCGTAAGCTTGCAGGCGCCGCGCCGGCGCGCGATCTGCTCGACCAGGGCAAACATCTGCTGCACCACGCGCCGGCCGCGCCAGGCGGGCAGCACCGCCACGTCGTGGATGTTCACCAGCGGGCGGCAGGCAAAGGTGGAAAAACCCTCCAGACAATTGACCAGGCCCACGGCCTGCTCCGGCGCATCGACGCTGGTGCGCGCCCAGGCGATCACGCTGAAGGCCTGCGGGCGCTGGCGCAGGGCCTCGGGCAGCCGTGCCTTGACCTCCGGCGCCAGCGCGCTGCCGCCGCCTGCCGGGTCGCGCGCATAGGCATCAAGCAGCGCCACCAGGGCCTGGGCCTGGTGCGCATCGGCATAGTCCACCTGGCGCACGGTGATGGCGACGGCATGCATGGCTTGCGCGTCCACGTCCGATCAGCCCTCGCGCGCGGCGTCAGCCAGGCGCTGGGCGCAGCGGTTGGCCTGGTCGGCGTCGCGCGCCTCCACCATCACGCGCAGCAGGGGTTCGGTGCCGCTGGCGCGCACCAGCAGGCGGCCGTTGTCGGCCAGCTCGGCCTGCACCGCACGCGTGGCGTCGGCCAGCGCGGCGTTCGCCTTCCAGTCCTGCTCGGCGTTGAGGCGCACATTGAGCAGCACCTGGGGGAACAGCGGCACGTCGGCCAGCAGCTCGGCCAGCGTCTTGTGGCTGCGCACGCAGGCCTGCAGCACTTGCAGGGCGCTGATCAGGCCGTCGCCCGTGGTGTGGCAGTCAAGCGCCAGCAGATGGCCCGAGCCTTCGCCGCCCAGCAGCCAGTTCTGGCGTTGCAGCTCTTCGAGCACATAGCGGTCGCCCACCTTGGCGCGTACGAACTTCACGCCGCGCTGCAGCAGCGCCTGCTCCACGGCCATGTTCGTCATCAGCGTGCCGACCACGCCGGGCACATGCTCATCGCGCGCCAGGCGCTCGGCCGCCATCAGGTACAGCAGCTCGTCGCCGTTGTACAGGCGGCCGTTGGCGTCGACGATCTGCAGGCGGTCGGCATCGCCGTCAAGGGCCACGCCATAGTCGGCCTGGTTGGCGCGCACGGCGCGCACCAGGGCTTCGGGGTGGGTGGCGCCAACCTCGTCGTTGATGTTCAGGCCGTCGGGCGCGCAACCTATGGCGATGACATCGGCCCCGAGCTCGTGGAACACCATGGGCGCGATGTGATAGGCGGCGCCATGGGCCGCATCGACGGCGATCTTCACACCGCGCAGGCTCAGGTCGTGGTCAAAGGTGCTCTTGCAAAACTCGATGTAGCGCCCGGCCGCGTCGTCCAGGCGGCGCGTCCTGCCCAGGTTGGCCGAATCGGCCCAGACCGGGGCCTGCTCCAGCGCTGCCTCCACCTCCTCCTCCCAGGCGTCAGGCAGCTTGGTGCCCTGGGCGCTGAAGAACTTGATGCCGTTGTCCGGATAGGGGTTGTGGCTGGCGCTGATGACCACGCCCAGGCTGGCGCGCTGCGCACGCGTGAGATAGGCCACGCCCGGCGTGGGCAGCGGCCCCAGCAGCACCACGTCCACGCCGGCCGAGTTGAAGCCCGACTCCAGGGCCGCCTCCAGCATGTAGCCGGAAATGCGCGTGTCCTTGCCTATCAGCACCGTGGGGCGCTCTTCGGTGCGGCGCAGCACGCGCCCCACGGCATGGGCCAGGCGCAGCACGAAGTCCGGGGTGATGGGCGCCTGGCCCACGGTGCCGCGTATGCCGTCGGTGCCAAAGTATTTGCGCGTCATAGATTGCTTCCTCTCTCAAATGGTTTGTTCTTGCGTGGCATGCCATACGGCCAGCGCGGCCACGGTGTCGCGCACGTCATGCACGCGCACGATGCGCGCGCCCTGTTGCACGGCCAGCAGGGCCGCCGCCACGCTGGCACCCAGGCGCTCGTCCACCGGCAGGCCGGTGACGGCGCCCAGCGAAGACTTGCGCGACCAGCCCGCCAGCACGGGGTAGCCCAGGGCCAGCAGTTCGCGCTGGCGCGCGAGCAACGCGAAGTTCTGCTCCACGGTCTTGCCAAAGCCTATGCCGGGGTCGATGGCTATGCGATTCTTGCTGACACCCAAGGCTTGCAGTGCCTGCGCCTGAAGCTCTAAAAACGATAGTACCTGGGGCAGTACCTCGCCTTGCATGGGAGCCAGCTGCATGCTCTGCGGGTCGCGGTGCATGTGCATCAGGCACAGGCCGCAGCGCGGGTGCGCGGCCACCACCTGCGCGGCGCCGGCCTGGCGCAGGGCCCAGATGTCGTTGATGATGTCGGCGCCCAGATCCAGCGCGGCCCGCATCACCTGGGGCTTGTAGGTATCGACCGAAATCGGCACGCCCAGGCGCACAGCCTCCTGCAGCACGGGCAAGACACGCTGCAGCTCTTCTTGCAACGGCAGCGCCGGGCTGCCGGGGCGGGTGGATTCGCCGCCTATGTCCAGCATGTCCGCGCCTTGCTTGAGCAACTGCTCGCAGTGGCGCAGGGCCGCGGCCGTGCCGGCATGCTGGCCACCGTCGGAGAAAGAATCCGGCGTGACGTTGACTATGCCCATGACCCGCGGGCGCGTCAGATCCAGGTCGAAGCGGGTGGTTTGCCAGAGCATGAAGGGGAGAGGCAGACAGACAAACGGGGCGCAAGGCCCCGTTGATCAAGCGCCGCAGTTTAGGCCGCGGTTGGCGTGGGATCCGGCTTCACGGCGGGCGTGCCGCCACCCGAGCCATCACCGCCCGAGGGAGGCGTGCGCGGCGTCCAGTCCTTCGGGGGGCGCGGCTCCTTGCCGGCCATGATGTCGTCGAGCTGCTCGGCGTCTATGGTTTCCCATTCCAGCATGGCCTTGGCCATGGCGTGCATCTTGTCCTGGTTGTCCTCGATGAGCTTGCGCGCCAGGCCATACTGCTCGTCGATGATGCGGCGCACCTCGGCGTCCACCTTCTGCATGGTCTCTTCGGAGATGGTGGTGGTCTTGGTCACCGAGCGGCCCAGGAACACCTCGCCCTCGTTCTCGGCATAGACCATGGGGCCCAGGGCCTCGGTCATGCCGTAGCGCATGACCATGTCGCGCGCAATCGAAGTGGCGCGCTCGAAGTCGTTGCTGGCGCCGGTGGTCATCTGGTGCATGAACACCTCTTCGGCAATGCGGCCGCCGAACAGCATGGCGATCTGGTTCAGCATGTACTCCTTGTCATAGGAGTAGCGATCCTTCTCGGGCAGGCTCATGGTCACGCCTAAAGCGCGACCGCGCGGGATGATGGTGACCTTGTGCACCGGGTCGCATTTGGGCAGCAGCTTGCCGATCAGGGCATGGCCGGCCTCGTGGTAGGCGGTGTTGCGGCGCTCTTCCTCGGGCATGACCATGCTCTTGCGCTCGGGGCCCATGATGATCTTGTCCTTGGCCTTCTCGAAGTCCTGCATCTCCACGGTGCGCGCGTTGCGGCGCGCGGCC